>CAYZLU010000309.1:0-3291 GCA_964479285.1 uncultured Planctomycetales bacterium
CCCAGCCCCTGGATCTTCATATGTTGGTACAACTACTGAATCAGCTGTTGCGTTTCAACTTGATCGGCATACTTCCTTAACAGTCAGTTATGTTCATATGTTTACCGGGAGCTACGTTAAGTCTGTTCATGGTGGCGATGTCAATTATTTTGGTAGTTGGTTAACTTATACTTTTTAAAAGGATAATCAAATCTCCTTACATATTTTCTTCGTTCCAACCAATCTCCACCAAGAATTATTTGATGCTTCTAGATGAGACTCAGATCTTGCCCAAATAAGCTAGCTTCTTATCTCTTTATCTCTAAACGGCCCTTTATTTTGCCCATTCCAGTTACTCGATAATCTACGATTTTGGCCAGATTGTGAAGTTATAGGATTACCAGTAACTGGATATGTGGCTTAAAATTTATCTCAGTTAGAGGATTACAAAAATAATTAGGAAGGGCTATTCAAATTCAATTAATGGCTTTATATTAAAAGAGTGAAAATTCTTGCTAAAATAAACCCAAGCCTTCTTAGCTGGAGAGGACAATGTAAATAATTATTTGCGAGTTGTAGATAATGAGAATTAATAATTGAAAGTTTGAAATATGACTAAAGAAAGTTCAGAATTTAAAAAATTGTCGAAGAAGCGATGCATGAATATAAAAGCGGTAAATTGAAAAACGGTAGCAATGGCAAAGTTGTAGAGGCAAGAAAACAGGCCATTGCCATTGCTCTATCTGAAGCTCGAAAAACTCAGACGAAATAGGCTAGAAATAATTCTTTGTCTTCCAAAATTATCCATCCATCTGCAGTTTAGTATTATACCTCGGTACTATTGATTCGATTTTTGAATACTTCCATAATATTGGTATAAAATTGCAGGTATTTCTTAACGCTGCGAAAGGGGACAGTGATGCACATGTTGGCGAGTACTGTTGAGGCCATTGCCACAAGGTTACCAGAACATATCGGGATCATTCCGGATGGTAACAGGAGATGGTCAGAGCTAAGAGGAATGCCCAAAGATAGGGGATATGAACATGGAATTGATCCTGGCTTGACACTTTTTAAATTATGTCGGCAGGCAGGGATTAAAGAGATCACTTATTATGGGTTTACTACCGATAACACCAAAAGACCGGAGGAACAAAAAAGAGCTTTTACGGAGGCTTGCATTCAAGCTGTCAAAATACTCTCCACCCAAGATGCCTCCCTGCTGGTTTTAGGTAATAGCGATTCACCCTCATTCCCTAGAGAATTATTGTCTTTTACCAAACGAACAGTTTTTGGAAAAGGAGGGATCAAAGTAAATTTTTTGGTCAATTATGGTTGGGAATGGGACTTAAATTCATTAAAAATGGCCGATCCCGCCCAAAAGAATGTTGTCAATCATATAAAGTCAGCAGAGATTTCCAGGATTGATCTGATCATCCGCTGGGGAGGGCAAAGAAGGTTGAGCGGGTTTTTGCCTGTTCAGTCGATCTACGCTGATTTCTACGTGCTTGATGATTATTGGCCGGATTTCAAACCGGATCATTTCTTCCAGGCCCTGAACTGGTATCAGGACCAAGACGTAACTTTGGGTGGTTGAGTTTCAAACTTATATTGATAAGCGTAGCTAAGCACTTTTTTTTGACCACTGTTATACCCCGGTACAATTGATTATTTTTTATTCCCTGCCAAAATGCAATTAAGCTAACAATCAGCAATATAACATTAATAAAATAGGAGAATGATATGGATGGTCAAATGGATAAAGTAAAGGGGCATATTAAAGAAGCGGTAGGTGATCTTACTAATAACAAGCGTTTAAAAGCCCAAGGTAAGTCAGACGAATTTCGTGGTACTGTCAAAATCAAGATCGATAAAGCAGCAGATACATTAAAAAAGCAGGTTTAAATTAATAAAGTAGAGTATTAACTTTGGGAGGTGAGATATGTTATACACAATTGCAGCTATTATGTGTGCGCTTTGGTTGTTAGGTATGGTTTCGTCATATACATTGGGTGGTGGTATTCATCTACTTCTTGCTATTGCGGTCGTCGTTATATTGATTCAGCTTTTTAGCGGTAGGAGAGTGGCATAAACTGCATAAGCCATTTAGGTTTTTAAAAGGAGAAAAATGTCAAAACATACACATCAACATCAAGCATTTTGGGTTAAATTGGAAGATGTGCATAGTTCTTTAAAGCTTACGGCTTATCAAATTCACCAAGAAAAAAGCGGAACTGCTTTTGATAATTGGCTGGAAGCTGAGCGAAAACTAAAGAATGTGGAAACAAAGGAGCTCACCAAAGAAGGGTAGAAAAATGAAAGAAGAAAAACCCATTTGTGATCGGTGTGGTTATCTTGATTGCATCTGTACTAAGGAATAAATATTTTCCCCTGCCAAAGGTGATAGCCACTGGTTTTGGACTAGAGTAACCGATAGTTACCGAAAGACAGGGGTCTCAAATATTATTAATCAAAATAGGAGAATGAAATGAAAAAGTATTTTTTATTTATGTTAGTTGCTTTATCTTTATCGGCTTCATTAACAGGTTGTAATGCTGTTCATGGTGCAGGCCAAGATATATCGGATACGGGCCACAATATTTCACACGCCGCTAGTTAAAAACTGAGTGGATAAAAGGATCTTTTGGTGATATTTAATATCGAAAGAGGAAAATATATTTAAAAAAACTCGCCATAAGGAGCAACATCGTACGGACAGGATTGGTTGGTTACGCGCGTCAGTTTTGGGCGCAAATGACGGCATATTATCAACTGCAAGCCTCATTGTGGGTGTAGCTGCTGCGCATTCGACTCAAGGAGCAGTATTAATTGCAGGTGTGGCAGGGTTGGTCGCAGGTGCTATGTACATGGCGGCAGGTGAATATGTATCGGTGAGTTCACAAGCTGATACCGAACGGGCAGACTTAGCCCGAGAGCGTCGTGAGCTTAATGAAGATGATGAAAGTGAACACAAAGAACTGGCATCAATTTATGTGGCACGTGGTTTAGATCCACTGCTCGCAAAAAAGGTCGCCCAGCAATTAATGGCCAAGGATGCTTTGGGATCACACGCACGTGATGAATTAGGTATTTCCATTAATTTTATTGCTCGACCAGTACAAGCTGCGTTGGCATCAGCCATTTCTTTTTCAATTGGTGCCGTGATGCCGCTTATAATTGTTTTTATTTCTCCACAAGCAAGATTGGTTCCCATGGTTTTTGGCACTACTCTTGTTTTTCTTGCTGGATTAGGTACGCTGGCAGCTATAACAGGTGGCGCTCCTGTATTGAGGGCAGCTTTTCGTGTTACTT
>CAYZLU010000310.1:0-3268 GCA_964479285.1 uncultured Planctomycetales bacterium
TTCTTCTTCAGGATCATAGGCAATCTGATAGCGCTTTTTCAAAAACGCGGCAATGTCGCGCCGCAGTTCGATCATGCCTTTATTGGAAGTGTACGAGGTATACCCTTGTTCAAGGGATTCGATAGCCTTCGCCCGCACATGCCATGGCGTGACGAAATCAGGTTCTCCGACACCTAAGGAGATGACGTCCTTCATCCCCAGCACTAAATCAAAAAAAGCCCTGATTCCGGAAGGGGCCAATTGATCAACACGTTTAGAAATTCTCATTCTGTTCCTTCAATGACACAAGTTTACACAGCCGCGGCAATTGGGCCTTTTGACACTTGTTTTTAATACGAAATATTCTGCCTGCGTTCATTCTTAGGATGTTTAAAAACCTGGCCTTCTTCTTTGTATTTGCGCAGCAAGAAATGCGTGGCTGTCTGGCGTACATTGGCCATGGATGAAAGTTTCGCGGCGACAAAATCAGCTACCGTATGTATGCTTTCGCCCTCGACGATCACCAATAAATCGTAACCGCCGGAAAGCAAATAACAGCTTTTGACCTCAGGATAACTGTAGATCCTCTCGGCGATGCTGTCAAAGCCAACGTCTTTTTGGGGCGTGATCGACACTTCAATCAAGGCGCGCACAGTTGTCGGTGAATTTGGTTTAACTTTAGGCATATGGACCTTCTTTCTATGGCTTGACGTCTTTGCCCTGGATAAAATCCAACCGGCGCTCCAATTTGGCCACCTGGTCTCTCAAGACATCAATGTCCTCACGCAGGACCTTGACTTTTTCTCGGATCTGATTATTGCGGGCATCCGTCTGCACCATTTCATGGACCAGTTTCTTTTTCTTTAACGGCCAGGACAATGCCGTCAACGAAGATTCTCTTAATTGGTCCAAACGCATCTCATAAGCGTTGATATTAGTTTCAAGTTCATCCCTGCGTCTTTTAAGCTTATCGTACATACGAGCATTGGCCTGCTCCAAAACTGTGTCTGAGGATTTCCTTATGTGCCTCAATTTTTGTAAACGCAAAATATCAAGGTGGGCTTCAAGCTGTTTGTTCTCTTCATTGATGGCATCCACATTCAAATTTTGTGTTTTATCGCCTGTTTTTAACGCCCCCACCTCATTTTCCAGGAGTACTTCCTGCTTATTTTCATCTTCAAGCTGCCTGCGCCATTGAGGCAGCTGATCATCAACAGGGGGGCGTACTGCCTCTTGTGAAAGCTTGGCTTTCTGTTTTTCAGTTTGCTCATGGAGCTCAATGTCCGAAATCGTATACTTCAACTGCTGTATTTTATGGTCCAGGTCTGCCTTCTTCCTCTGCAAATTTCTTAATTGACCATCGAAGCTGCCGGCCTCCTGGCTTTTTGTTTTAATGGTCCGTGCCAATTCCTCGATACGCACCTGCTGGTCTGTGCGGCCATGCCGCTCTTTTAAAAAGCTCCCTATTTGTTCATTTTTGGCCTGCTGATCGTTGATTGATTGCTGTAATTTTTGCACCTGCCCAATAAATTGCCGGTATTCACCCTGTAACCCATTATTTTCAACCAACAAAGTCTGGGCCTTAGATTTGATCACATCCAAGGTCAGTTGCCATTGCTCCGGCATCGATGATGGCCCTTCAGGGACCTGGGCCATGGCATCAAAACCTCCCCACAAAAAAAGCATTACAAAAATAAATAGTCGCAATCTCATACCATCGATTAAAAAGCCCAATTGTCTCCAGTTCCAAAAATATTTACATAACATATGCCAATTATACTTGGTTATTTCGCAGCGGGCAAGGATGAGGAAATAAATCTCACGGTGATTTATTGTTCACAAATGTAAAGCCTTTGGCCCGTCCGGTTTCGGGGTCAAGTATTTTGGAAGTCATTTTAACCGCGTCTTGCGGGGTGCACTGGTCTTCAAATTGGACAACCAACCGGCGGGTGGGTCGGGCACGGTTATGCACCTTGGCCACCGGCTCCTGGCCTAAAAAACAGCCCTTCGTGTAAGAAACATAATCATACTCGTGCACATTGAGTATAAATTCATCCGCTTGATAATCGACACCCATCAAAGGGACCTGGTGATTGAGACGAAATAACGTAAATTCCTTATCGCCGATGCTGTTGGCGTGCGCACCAGAGGTCCAAACAGTCTGGGCAGTTTCCAGATCAATGAAAACGTTTTGTTGGCTTGGGACTATGCTCACATGGCTTAATTTCGCGTAACGTTCCAGGTGTTTCAAAAGGCCTTCCACCGCGATCGACGGCACACTGATCAAGAATTCATCATCGCTGATCTTTTTCTGGCGGAAAGTGGCAATGATACGCCCGTGTTGGTTTAAAAAAGCATTGAGCGGGGCATCCAAAACATTGGAAGCAATCCCATTCAGAAAAGCAGGGGCATTGCCCTTAATGCTTAAAACCGTATCTTGGAGTTTGTACAACCGTATTATGGGCATGTTTATTCTTTAAAACTTAAACCCCACAGCATTTTTTGTATTTCTTACCTGACCCGCAAGGGCAGGGATCGTTGCGGCCGACCTTATCGCCGGTGGCTGGGGCTGAAGCCCTTGGTTGTTGGGTGACTTGGGGTTCCTCAAACGCAGCTTGCTGAGGAGACACGGATTTTGGAATGCCGCCCTGGAACTCCTGGTGTACGGCCTGTTGGGGGATGGCGCTGAATACTGAGCGTGGACGAAGGTCCTGGGGCATGGCTTCCAGCCTGAATATCATCGCGGCCACATCGTGGTTGATCGACGCGTACATGGCCTTGAACATGGCAAATCCTTCCTTCTTGTATTCCACCAGGGGATCGCGCTGCCCTAAAGCCCTGAGTCCGATACCGCTTTTGACCTGGTCCATGCTGTACAAATGCTCTTTCCATTTCGTATCGATGACGTGCAAAAGGATCATGCGCTCCATGCGGCGCATGATCTCAGGGGTCACCTGGGCTTCCTTGGTCTCATAGGTTTGCTTAAGGACACGTTCAAGCTCTTCTTTGATCTGTTGGTTGTTTAGTGAACTCCACTGCTCTTTAACGGCATCGATATTCACCATAAATTTGGATTGCACATCCGCGGCCAGATGGTTCAATGCCTCTTCATTTTGTTCAACGGCAAAATGGCTGTCTACAATTTCATCAGAAGCCATGAGGACCGAGTCTAAGATCACGTCCCGTAAATTCTCACCCTCTAAAATGGAACGGCGCAGGCTGTAAATGACTTCACGCTGCTTGTTCATGACATTGTCATAGTCCAGCAGTTGCTTGCGGATCTCAAAGT
>CAYZLU010000311.1:0-3265 GCA_964479285.1 uncultured Planctomycetales bacterium
TACAGCGATACCTAAAAATGAAATTGCCCCAAGGAAAATCCGCATTTCTGTGGGGGGCGCGCAAAACAGGTAAATCAACCTTTTTGCGTCAGCATTTTCCTAAAAGCATTTACTTTGATTTTCTGAACCATGACGTTTATCTGGATTTGATCAAAAAGCCTTCTTTATTACGCCAGGAGCTTACTCAAAAGAAATCGTCCATTAACGGCCCTGTGATCATTGATGAAGTGCAAAAGATACCTGCCATCTTAGATGAAGTCCATTGGATGATAGAGAACATGAAATTAAGTTTTATTTTGTGCGGTTCATCGGCACGAAAACTTAAACGGGGACAGGCGAATTTGCTTGGCGGCCGCGCATGGCGGTATGAAATGTTTCCCTTAGTGTCGACAGAAATTGATCAATTGGATTTATTGCGCGCATTCAATCATGGCCTTATTCCAGCCCATTACATAGAAAATCATGCCAAAAAAGACTTGAATGCCTATGTTTATAATTATCTTAAAGAAGAAGTATTTGAAGAGGGCCTTACCCGTAATATTCCAGCATTCTCAAGATTTTTTGATGCCATGGCGTATTCCCATGGACAGATAACGAATTTTTCAAATATTGCCCGTGACTGCGGTGTGGATTCGAAAACAGTGCGTGAATATTACCAGATATTAGAAGACACCCTTTTAGGGCATATGCTCGAGCCTTTTAAAAGGAGGCAGGATAGGGGGGTAATTTTACGGGCCCCCAAATTTTATCTGTTTGATGTAGGACTGGCTGGTGCTTTGACGCATCGACAGCTGCCCCAAGAAAAAGGTGAAGAATTTGGCCGCGCTTTCGAGCATTTTATCTTTATGGAGCTGATCGCTTATAGAAGCTATAAAGAACGGGATTATGCTATTAACTTCTGGAGGACTAAATCAGGGCTTGAAGTAGATTTTATTTTAGCCAAAGGAGAGGTCGCTATAGAAGTCAAAGGGGCTTCCAGGGTAGATTATCTCGATGTCAAAGGTTTAGTGGCATTTCAGGATGAATACAAACCCAAAAAAGCCATTGTTGTCACTAATGAACGTGCCGCAAGAATTGAAAAAGGGGTCCATTTTGTGCCTTGGAGAGAATTTTTAGGACAGCTTTGGAATGGAAAAATATGTTAAGACGTGGGTATCAAAGTTCTTGTGAGTGAGTGGCGGGTATGGTATCTTATACAAACATAATTTTACCCAAAGGTTCTTTCTTCCCATGGTCGAAAAAACGAAAAATAAGAAATTAAGCGTGACAGCGGACCAGGAGCTGCAGATTTTGCGCAACGTGGTTGATATCGCTTCTTCTGAGCTGGACTTAAATCTCACCCTGCAGTTGATTGTCAAGATCGTCACTGAGATGACGGACGCGGACTCTGTTTTTATCTACCTTTTTGATGAGAACAAGCAGAACCTGGTATTGATGGCTTCCAAGACCGCACATAAAAAAGAACTGGGCAACGTGGTCCTGAAAACCGGCGAGGGCATTACCGGGTGGGTGGCCCGTGAAAACAAGACAGTGGCCATAAAGTCCCGCGCCTACCGCGACCCGCGTTTTAAGAGTTTCGATGTGCTCCCCGAAGACCGTTATGAGGCTTTTTTGTCCGTGCCGGTCATATATAAGGGAAAAGCCATTGGGGTCGTCAATGTCCAGCATAAAAACCAGCAGGATTATTCGGCGGAGACGGTCAACTTGATTGACATGATCGCTAAACAAGTCGGCGGCATTATTGAACACGCCAGGCTTTTTGAGGAGACAAAGAAGAAAGCGCTGCAGTTTGATTCCTTGATCAAGGTCAGCCGGTCGATCACGAGTGAAGATTATTTAGATGAGATCCTGAACTTGATCGTGGTGGTCACGGCCGAGATGCTGAATTCTAAAATTTGTTCCATCATGCTCTTGGATGAGAAAGGCGTAGAGCTTTCGATCAAGGCTACCCAGTCTTTGAGCGCTGAATATAAACAGAAGCCCAACATTAAGGTAGAGAACAGCCTGACCGGCAGTGTCATTAAATCCAAAAAGCCCGCGGTTGTCTACGAAGTAAGCAAGGATGAAAAATATGTTTACCGCGATTTGGCCCTTAAAGAAGGCCTGACCTCCATGGTGGCAGTCCCAATGATCGTCAAGGACAAGGCCATTGGGGTCATCAATGTGTATACCAAGCAGCCTCACTATTTTGAGGAAGAAGAGATCAATGTCCTGCAGATAGTTGCCAACCAGGCCGCAGTGGCGGTAGAGAACACCAAATTGATGCAAGAAGCGCTTAAAGCCAGGGAAGCGCTGGAAACCCGTAAGCTCATCGATCGGGCCAAAGGCATTTTAATGAAAATGAACAATCTTTCCGAAGAAGCCGCCTACCGCCTGATCCATAAAAAGAGCATGGATACCTGCCGGTCTATGAAAGACATCGCTGAATCGGTCATTTTAATGGCAGAACTGCGGACAACTTGAACCTCCGATTGTGAGTTTTTTTATTGACAAATCTGGATCAGCAGGTGTATATTGCTTTTGCGATCAAAGGGCAATGATGTCCTCTCTTATATGACAAGGCTGTTTAAAGAGGGGATTTTTTATCTTTAATGCGGAGGCTCTTATGAGAGAAACCACCACTATTAAACGCACGGCTGCCAAAGTCACCACGCCCAAAAACAGGATTGAAACCCCTTTTGAGCAATCAACCAAGTCAACAGGAGATTTTTACCGAAAGGTCCAGGAAAAAGCTTACGAACTTTATCTTCAGCGTAACGGAGCACCTGGTAGCCCCGAGGAAGATTGGCTTCAAGCAGAGAAAATTGTCAAGGGGTTATAAAATTTTCTTGACAAATGATTTTGGGGCAGGTATATTTACACTATAGAGTTTTAAAAGGTCTGGAGCAATGATGTTCTGGACAGATGCGCGGGCGATGACATGTCCTATTGGAGAAGTAGATTAGACTCAAGGGGATTTTTTATTTTAAGGGCATTGAAGTCCGGTTTTATGTGCTAGAAAACACATGAGATCGGATTTTTTATTGCCCAAAGATTGCCGGTCTCCAATAAGGAGATCGCGATCACAAAAAAGGAGCTCCGTCATGAAATTTGACACAACTTTAGCGACGTCGAAGCAATTGGGCCTTTTGAAACAAGCAGAACGTATGGCGTTTTTATTTGCTATGTCCCAAGGTATATTGGCCTTGGGTTTGTTTTGGGCATTAAAAGCACATCTCGTTTAACCAGTAATAAAACAGGAGGTAACACGTAATGGGAACAACAC
>CAYZLU010000312.1:0-3258 GCA_964479285.1 uncultured Planctomycetales bacterium
GCTCAATGACAAGGGTCTCTCCATCTTTAAAATTACGCATATGCAGCTGGCAAAGGGTCGTCCCCCGTAGCGGCCCATGAGGCTGGCCATTGACCACAGCCCCGCACATACCGCAAATGCCTTCCCTGCAATCATGGTCAAAAGCAATGGGGTCTTTGCCATCTTTAGTCAATTTTTCGTTTAGCACATCAAGCATTTCTAAGAAAGACATGTCTGTATCGATGCCCTGGGTCTGATAAATTTCAAATTTACCAGGGCTGTTATGGTTTTTTTGACGCCAGATTTTGAGGGTTAAATTGATTTTTTTGCTCACTTATAACTCCGTTGGGCCAAGTGGACTTCTTCAAATTTTAATTCTTCCTTATGCAAGGTTGGCGCTTGGCCAACACCGTTGAATTGCCACGCGGCAACATAAGAAAAAAGATCATCACGGCGCAAGGCCTCTCCTTCTGGTGTTTGATATTCTTCCCTGAAATGACCACCGCAGGATTCCTGGCGTTCTAAAGCATCCAGGCACATCAATTCACCAAATTCCAAAAAGTCAGCCACGCGCCCAGCACGTTCTAAGGCCTGGTTAAATTCTTCACCGCTGCCCAACACACAAACATCTTTCCAAAAACGCTCACGGATCTCGGGAATCAATCTCAATGCCTCTTTTAAGCCGGCTTCATTACGCGCCATGCCGCATTTGTCCCAAACTAAATGACCTAATTTACGATGGAATTCATCCACCGTGGTTTTGCCTTTAATTGACAATAGCTTCTTGATCTTCTCAGACACTTCCTGCTCTGCTTGTTTAAATTCTCCCCGGGCAATGATTTCCTTGGCATTAGGTTTCACCTGGGCCAAAAAATTTGCGATCGTATAAGGCAGGACAAAATACCCGTCAGCCAGGCCCTGCATTAAAGCAGAAGCACCCAAACGGTTGGCACCATGGTCTGAAAAATTGGCTTCTCCAACGACAAAAAGCCCTGGAAGATTGCTCATCAGGTTATAATCCACCCACAAGCCCCCCATGGTGTAATGCACCGCCGGATAGATCATCATCGGGGTTTTATACGGATTGGCACCTGTGATCTTGGCGTACATATCAAATAAATTACCGTAACGTTCCTTAATAAGGTCTTCCCCAAGACGGGCGATCGCATCTTTAAAATCTAAATAAACAGCCATGCCTGTGTCCCCGACACCGCGGCCGGTGTCACATTGTTCCTTGGCATTACGTGAGGCAATGTCGCGCGGCACCAGATTACCGAAAGCCGGATATTTGCGTTCCAGAAAATAATCACGTTCATCTTCCGGTATTTCATGGGCCGGACGGGTGTCTTTCGCCTTTTTAGGGACCCATACCCGTCCATCGTTGCGCAAAGACTCGCTCATTAGAGTCAATTTGGATTGGTAGTCCCCATGAACAGGGATACAAGTCGGATGGATTTGCGTATAGCAAGGGTTGGCAAAAAAAGCACCTTTTTTATGTGCCCGCCAGGTTGCCGTAACGTTGCATCCTTTTGCATTGGTGGAAAGATAAAAGACATTCCCATAGCCGCCGTTAGCCAGGACAACCGCATCAGCCGCGTGAGATTCGATTTTTCCAGTGATCAAATCACGCACAACAATGCCCCGGGCAACACCGTCAATGACAACCAAATCCAGCATCTCCGTGCGCGGATGCAGGATGACATTTTTCTTGCCGATTTCTTTCATCAAGGCCTGGTACGCTCCCAATAAAAGCTGCTGGCCTGTTTGGCCGCGGGCATAAAAGGTACGTGATACTTGCGCCCCGCCGAAAGAACGGTTGTCCAGATAACCGCTGTATTCGCGTGCAAAAGGCACTCCCTGGGCCACACAT
Organism: uncultured Planctomycetales bacterium; assembly: GCA_964479285.1. Taxonomy (GTDB): domain Bacteria; phylum Omnitrophota; class Gorgyraeia; order Zapsychrales; family Fredricksoniimonadaceae; genus JABDGZ01. Next base: position 1,850 of record CAYZLU010000312.1, read on the forward strand.
TGATCAATGATATTATTGCTGACTTCAGCCAAACGGTATACATTGGCTTCCCGTGAACGGAAATCCCCGACCTTGATGGTGTCATAAAACAGGCGGCGCACGCTGTCTCCATCATTCGGATAATTTTTAGCGGCATTAATTCCACCCTGGGCGGCAATGGAATGTGCGCGGCGGGGAGAATCCTGGAAACAGAAGGATTCAACGTTATAACCCATCTCGCCTAAAGAAGCAGCTGCAGAAGCTCCGGCCAAGCCTGTTCCAACCACGATAATCTTATATTTTCGTCGATTGGCAGGATTGACCAGTTTGTCATTAAATTTATGGCTGGTCCACTTGTCTTTAAGGGCGCCTGTTGGGATTTTAGGGTCTAACATAATTAGTGGCTCAACCAATAAACATAAATAGGGATAGAACTATACCCTGCAACCATGATCAAAGCAAAATAATCGCTGCATTTCTGGATAAACGGTTCCCATTTAGGGCGAAATCCGCAGGTCTGTATGATGCTCTGGACCCCATGAGACAAATGCATGCCCAAAAAACATACAGCAACAATATAAAGAATGCCATGAACAGGGTCTTTAAATGAATTAAATACAAGCCCGTAAAGGCCATAACTTTTGCCGTAAATAAAGGTACGCGGCCCATGCTGGTCAGCCCAGGCAAAATCAAGTATATGAAAAATGACAAAAACAAGAATATAAAGGCCGCTCCAAGCCATGATCCGTTCAGCCAAGGTGCGTTGACCTACGGCCTGGTCAATGGCATAACGCTTAAGCCCTCCGCGGGCCTTGATATTTTGTATGATAAGGATATGGATAACAAATATATGGAGCAAAAAAATAATGAGCAACAATAAACGCGGTATCAATAAAAGCGGCCCGATACTGTGTAATTTATGCGCGTAAGAATTAAACACATCAGGACCTGCGTAAATAAATAAGTTGCCGCCCAGATGGGTGATGATAAATAAAATCAACAAAAAACCGGTGATGGCAACTGTTTGCTTTTTGGCAATGGAAGAATTTAATAACATGTTTTTATTATAGTAAAGTAAAACAAATAACCAAGGTAAATCTAAAACCTTTTTATTGTTTTAAAACGGCAGTTTCTGGTAAGTCCCGACTAATTCAGTTTTTGCAATGGTGTGGTTTCGAACGGCTTTTTCAACTTCACCAAGACTTGGATCTTCATTAACGTATAAAATATCGTCAAGGGCATAGCCCCGGAATATATAGTGATGGAGCTTTTCATCAGCCGGGCAAGGCCCGCCGTAGGTGTATTTTCCAAAATCGCTTAAACCTTCGGTACCAGGGTTTGTATTTTCAATGATTTCACCGGTATTAGGAGAGATATTGTAGACGACCCAATGGGACCATGTCCCTTCAGGGGCATCAGGATCAGAGACA
>CAYZLU010000313.1:0-3256 GCA_964479285.1 uncultured Planctomycetales bacterium
GCCCAAACGCATGTATGATTATGCCTCAAAGGCAGAAAAACGGGGTTTTAAAGTCATCATCGCAGGCGCCGGAGGGGCGGCCCATTTGCCTGGGATGGTGGCTTCCATCACAATTTTACCGGTCATTGGCGTTCCTGTTAAATCTTCAAATTCATTGGATGGGTTGGATTCTTTATTGTCTATCGTGCAGATGCCTGAGGGCATTCCGGTGGCAACGGTCGCGGTCAACGGCGCCAAAAATGCAGGTATCCTGGCTGCTGAAATCATTGCGACTTTTGACCGCGGCGTCGCGGCAAAATTAAAGGCCCATAAAGAAAATTTAAAGAAGAAAGTGGAAGCTTCAGTCAAGACAATCGCCCATCAGGGACATCGTACGCTGCGTGGATTGAAAAATGTTTAAAGAAGAACTCATACCTTTGGCCCCTTCGCAAAACCAGTTGCGGCAGGACATCCGTTTTTTAAGCAAGCTTTTGGCTGAGATCATCCGTGAGCAGGAAGGTGAAGGTCTCCTGCTGAAGATTGAAGAAATCCGCACCTTGGCCCAGGAGATCCGCCAAAACCATAATCCTTTGATGATAGAGTCCCAGAAAAAATTGATCCGTTCGCTTTCACCGGATGAAGCGTATAACATTACGCGGGCCTTTACGATTTATTTTCAATTGGTCAATATCGCCGAAGAAGTCCAGCGTATACGCCGTTTGCGGGATTATGAACGCTCGCCTGAGGTTTTTCAGGAGATGTCGCTCAAAAAATTGTTCAAAGATTTGATGGAAGAAGAGTACACGCCAAAAGAAATCCTGGATTTCCTGAGCCAATGTGATATCGGCCCTGTTTTGACCGCCCACCCCACCGAAGCCAAACGCCGCACAGTATTAGACCACTTGTTTTTTATTTCCGGGCAATTGATCCAGTTGAACCGTCCGGATTTGACAATTTCAGAACAGGACACCTTGACTAAACGCATCAAGGAGACTCTGGAAATCCTCTGGCAGACCTCCGAGGTCCGCAACCGTAAAGTCGAAGTGCTCGATGAGGTGGACCAGACCCTGTATTATTTTGAACGCACGATCATCAGTCTTCTGGCCAACATCCATGAAAAAATCCACCGTGAATTTTCAAACCTTGGTGTTGACCCCCAGGATGACATAGACCCTTTTATCCATTTTGGATCGTGGGTGGGTGCGGACCGTGATGGCAACCCCAACGTAACGCCGGCCATCACCATAACAACGGCCAAAAAGCAAAGAAAACTGATTGTTAAATTTTATTTGGCCAGCATTGAGAGTTTTATCCGCAAGTTCAGCCAGTCAACGGATTATATCCAGGTCAGCAAGAAATTCCTGGATTCGCTTGAACTTGATAAAAAAGCCTTGCCTGAACAGGCACGAGAGTTGGAGCGGTATGAAAGTACCGAAATCTACCGCAAGAAATTTTCGTTCATCCACCATAAGCTGGAATGTGTTTTGACAGATAAGAAGGGCAAGTATAAAGATGCGGACGGATTTATAGCAGATCTCTTGATTGTCCAGGAAAGCCTGAGGAAAAACCAGGGGTATAGTGCATGTGACGGGGACTTGAGAAGGCTCATTGTACAGGCCAAGGCTTTCCGTTTTTTCCTGGCCCGTTTGGATTTCAGGGACCATGCCAAGAAGGTCCATATGACCATCGAGGAGATTTTAGGGCCTAGTGCGCTTGATGCCCAAGTGTTATTAAATAAAATTACCGCTTCCCATGTCCGGAAAGGGCCTGTGAGTTCACCTGAGGCCAAGGACATATTGGCCCAATTTAAGACCTTCCGCCAACTCAAGGAACATTTTGATGAGGACATTGTGGATGCATATATCCTCAGCATGACACAAACGCCGGTGGACATGCTTGCCTTGTTATATTTGGCGAAAAATGAAGGTTTGGTCCATGTGGCGCATAAAAGGGTCAAAAAGGCGTCGATGGGGGTTGTGCCATTGTTTGAAACCATCCAAGCCCTTCAAAATTGCCATGAAATCATGGGAGAGCTTTTTGCCATGCCGCTATACCGTTCTTATCTAAAGGCCCGCGGTGACGTGCAGGAAATCATGCTGGGTTACTCAGACAGCAGTAAAGACGGCGGGTATCTGGCTGCCAACTGGCATTTATATCTGGCCCAGCAAAATTTATATGAAATAGCCGAAAAATATGGCGTAAAGATCAAATTGTTTCATGGCAAAGGCGGTACCATTGACCGCGGCGGCGGGGAATCGCACCGGGCGATTTTAGGCCAGCCTTTTTCAGCGGTGGGCGGCCGCATCAAAATGACGGAGCAGGGCGAGGTTGTGTCACAGAAATACGCCACTCCCATGGTGGCCAAGCGTAACCTGGAGCAGTTAATTACCGCCGTTGTTTGGACAAACCTTGTGACCAACCGTGAGATCAAAAAGAACCCGAAATTGGCGGGATGGGAAGAGCTTCTGGCCCGGCTGTCCCAGGATTCATTTGTTTTTTACCGTCAATTGGTTTTTGAGACGCCTGGATTTTTGGATTTTTATAATGAAGCGACACCGATCAGTATCCTTAAGATCACTAAAATAGGCTCAAGGCCGGCTGCCCGAAGCACCACCCGGAGTTTCGAGCAATTGCGCGCAATACCCTGGGTTTTTAGCTGGGTGCAATCGCGTTATATCATTTCAGCATGGTACGGGGTGGGGCATGCCTTTAAGAAGTACATGGATGAGGACCCCAACGGTATCGAATTGTTGAGGCAAATGTACAAGCAATGGCCTTTTTTCACCTCGATCATCCATAATTTGCAGGCTTCATTGGCCAAGGCTGACCTTTATATCGCGGAATTATACTCAGGCATTGTTTCCGATGAAGTACTGCGCAAAAAGATCCATGAAGCAATAGAGCGTGAGCAGCAATTGGCGGTCGAATCTGTACTTTTGATCTCCGAGCAAAAAGAACTTTTGGATTACCATAAAGTCTTGAAAGAATCGATCAAACTCCGCAACCCTTATGTAGACCCGCTTAATTATATCCAAGTCAGGTTCCTGCAGGAAAAAAATCAATTAAGCCATATTGCAGCAAATGATGCCAAACGTTCAAAAATTGATGAAATCCTTCTTTTGACGGTCAACGGCATCGCCTCCGGCATGAAAAGCACTGGTTGATGGCATTTTGTGAAAAAATGTGGTATCCTTACTACTATAAAATTTCATAACCATTGCTGGCCTGTTAAAACATAAGAAAATATGAGACATTACACTAAGACACCGGTATTTCG
>CAYZLU010000314.1:0-3249 GCA_964479285.1 uncultured Planctomycetales bacterium
CTAAATTGACCAAGGTGCCCTTGACTTTGGAAAGATGTATGTCCTTATTATCGGACAGGCGCGAAATGTCCGAGGACAAACGCAGGGTCCAACGCCCGCAATAGGGGCAACGCCCGTGGCTAATGCCGCCTTTGACAAAATCCCCTGTGCGGTAACGCAGCATCACACTGGCGCGTGAATCCAGGCTGGTATAAACCAATTCACCGTCTTCAGAATCATCCCTGACCTCACCGGTGTCAGGGTCGATGATTTCAAAAATTTCCTTGTCCGGATACAAATGATACCCGCTGGAAAGATGGTTTTCAGCCGGACATTCGGCCCAAGCGGTACGTGCTTCTGTAAATCCATAGGTACCCATAATATAAACATTCCTGGCGCCCTTAGCACTTAACATATCAGATAGTTTTTGTTTATACGCTAACGTTACCTTGGCAGCCCCCAGAACAATTTTCTTTAAAAAAGAAAGGTCATGCCCTTTCTCCTGGGCGAAACGGACCAAATGATAGATATAGCTTGGCACCCCTATAATGGCCGCAGGCTTGACCCTTAATAAAGCTGTTAAATTACCTTCGGTCCCCATGACCTTCCCACCGCCAGTGGAAAGCGCAAAAACATCCGCTTCAATAGCACCAAAAAAGGTCTGCCAAAAAGCCAAATGAGGGGCAAAGGGAAACAAGTTCATGATCCGATCGTCCCCTTTAATGTCAAATAGACCAACCATGCGGGACCCGGAAACATATAAATTATCCAGGTCATAACGGCTATACATAAAAGGTACCGGGGCATTGGTGGTACCTGTGGTAAACGTCATAAATACCGGCCGGTATTCTTTGGCCAATTCATCTTCCAACCGGCGGCCCTGAAGAAAAGATTCAGCGGCCCGTATCAGCAAACTTGACTTGGGCCAATACCGGTTGATCTTTTCTTTGTCAGGCTGCAGGATAAAATCCTTGAATTTTTGCGGATTATCTTTTCCTATCAAATCAGATTTGCAGATAAATGGAATACGTTTTAAATCTTCTTTGGTACGAATTTGTCCAGGGAGTATTTTCTTCTCATCAAAAAGCTTGTGATAATAAGGACTGAAAGGATAAACGTGGGTATTAATAAAAGAATGCAGACGTTTGTTCTGTAAATCCTTGATTTGACTATAAGATAAAGTCGTTATACCTCTCCAAGAGCTCATTGCTTAATAGTGTAATATAAGCATTGGGATGTCGCCAGCGAAATCGAAAAAAATAACCCTGTACCGTACGGTACAGGGTTATTAGATGATCAAAACTCTCTCAAGGAGAATTATTGGGCCGCTGGAGCTGCTGGAGCATCGGCATTCATCGCTGGAGCATCGGCATTGGCTGCCGCACCAGCATCACTGTTGGTGGTGGCGCTGTTATCCACGGCATCTTGAGCTTTCACGGTCCCTTGGGCTAAAAGTAAACCAGCAGCACCAAAAACCAGAGCAGCCGCAACTACTAATTTCTTGTTCATGACTTCTCCTCCTTGATTTTGATAAGAATTAACTTCTTACCGTTGTTGATAGTGTGTAAATATTTTTTACACATCCGCTTAAACTAGGACCTTTACATCAAAAGCCAAAACCAATATCCTTTTCTAAAACCTGATACATACTGTAGCAAATTCTAGAAATATTTCCATTAAAATTTTCTAATTTTTTATTTTACCAATAAACGCTGCCGTTTCTCTTCAATGCACTCCGTTAATTCTTCAAAAGATTTTTCAAATGCCGCCAAACCATCGTCGAGTAATTGATTACATACCATGCCGACATCAATACCCAAAAGACGCATTTGCTCAATCGTCTGTTGGGCTTCTGCCACACTACCCGGCAACGCTGTTTTAATAACGCCATGGTCTAAAACAGCTTCCAGTGTTTTATCAGGCACCGTATTGACCGTGTCCGCTGCTATTAATTCAGTAATATATTTGATGTCGCTATATTGGGGGTCCTTTGTCCCCGTCGACGCCCACAGGACACGCTGCACATTAGCACCTTGATGCCTTAAAGCACCAAATTCGCTGCCGCCAAAATTGTTCTGGAATTTATGGTAAATTATTTCACAGTTGGCCACTGCCGCCTTGCCCCTTAAGGCTGATTTTTCATCCAATTTCTTGTCAATAAGGGTATCTACACGGCTGACAAAAACTGAAGCCACCGAATGCACTTTCTTGATATCCTTCCCGCTTTTGACCAGATGATTGAGACCCTTCAAATAGGCCCAAACCACCTGCTGGTACTGTTCGGCGGAAAGAATTAAGGTAACATTGACATTAATGCCTTGGGCAATCAGGCCTTCTACCACCCCAAAACCATTTTTAGTGGCTGGCACCTTGATCATGACGTTCGCACGGTTAAGTTTTTGCCACAAACGAATGCCTTCTTTTAACTGCGGTTCGAACTCATTGCCTAATTTGGGGTTGATTTCCAGACTGACATAACCATCCAGGCCTTTAGTGCTCTCATAAACACCCCGGAACAAATCCGCCGCGTCCTGCACATCCTTGATGGTTAATTCATCATAAATTTCAAAAGTGGATCTCCCCGCCTCCGCCAACTCCTGGATTTTGGCATCATAATCACAGCTTTGGCTTATGGCTTGTTTAAAAATAGTGGGGTTGGATGTTTGCCCCCGTAAACCCTGATCAATGAGTGATTTAAGTTTCCCGCTGGCGATCATTGAGCGGCTGATATTGTCGATCCATAAGCTCTGACCCAGATCAGCTATTTGATGCAATCTAGTTTTTGTCATATAACACCATCCGGTTTTGTCATTTTACGAGTAAGGACTTTTTTAACTGCTTCCACAATATTAATATCCTTCAGCCCATAATGGGCCAATAACTGCTCAGGGCTGCCGCTCTCGCCAAAAGAATCCCTGACACCTACCATTTCCATAGGACATGGGCAATGCTGGGCCAATACCTCTGCCACCGCAGAACCCAGGCCCCCTGCCATCTGGTGCTCTTCAGCAGTGACCATGGCCCCGGTTTCTTTGGCAGAATCAATGATCGTCTGGACATCAATAGGTTTGATGGTGTGCATATTCACAACTTTTAAATCGATTCCCTCAGCCTTTAACTTTTCGGCCGCTGATAGAGCTTGTGAAACCATGACCCCGCAGGCAATGATTGTGGCATCATGACCGCTTCGCAATATGTTGGCCTTCCCTACAATAAAAACATCTTCTTCCTTAGTAAGGATAGGAAGCGGTGCTCGGGAAGTGCGCATAT
>CAYZLU010000315.1:0-3240 GCA_964479285.1 uncultured Planctomycetales bacterium
AAAATTGATCGTGGACCTGATGTACGAAGACGGGATCACAGGTATGCGCAAGCGCGTTTCTGATACCGCTGAATATGGCGACTTGACACGCGGGACACGTATTATCAACAAGCGTACCCGCCGTGAGATGCAGAAAATTTTAAAGGAGATCCAAAAAGGCCAATTTGCCAAAGAATGGATGGCGGAAAATAAAAACGGCCGTAAAAATTTTCTAAAAATGCGGAAAAATGGGGAAAACCATCCGGTTGAAAAAGTGGGCACCCGACTTCGTGCCATGATGAGCTGGATGAAAAAATAAAACTGTTGGTACACCAATGGAATAGGTAGTATATAATCTAAGGGCGGCCCTCAACAGCCGCCCTTATTATTTTTAAAATGATATATCATTCCAGCGCAAGCTGGAATTTAGTAAGGAAAAATATTATGAAAAACGATAAAGTATTGATTTTCGACACCACCCTGCGTGATGGAGAACAAGCGCCGGGGGCGACGATGAGTCCTGAAGAAAAATTAGAAATTGCCTTTTCTCTGGAGCGTTTGGGGGTGGATATCATTGAGGCTGGCTTTCCTATATCTTCCAAAGGGGATTTTGACTCCGTGCAAAATGTCGCCAGGCATATAAAGAATTCATTTGTTTGTGGTTTGGCGCGTTGTGTTGTCAAAGACATTGATGCAGTAATCGATGCTGTCAAGCCTGCCCGGCATAAACGTATCCACATTTTTTTGGCCACTTCCAAAATCCATTTGCAGCATAAATTAAATAAAAGCCAGGACGAAATCGTGTCCATGGCTGTTTCCGCAGTGAAGTACGCCCGCAAGCGTATGGACAACGTTGAGTTTTCTCCAGAAGATGCCTCCCGTACTGAAAAAGAATTTTTGTACCGTATCCTGGAAGCTGTCATCAAGGCAGGGGCAAGCACCGTCAATATCCCCGACACGGTTGGGTACAGCACTCCCCAAGAATACGGGGCGGTGATCGCGGGGATATGCCAAAAAGTCCCTAATATAGGAAAAGCTGTCATTTCTACCCATTGCCATGATGATTTGGGTTTGGGGGTGGCTAATTCATTAAGCGGTGTCCAAAACGGCGCCCGTCAGGTCGAATGCACCATTAACGGTATTGGGGAGCGGGCGGGTAACGCTTCCATGGAAGAAATCGTCATGGGCTTAAAGACCCGTTCAGATTTTTATCATTTGTCGACCAGCATTAAAACAAAAGAATTTTACCGAACATCCCGCATGGTCTCAAAAGCCACGGGCTTTACCGTACCTCCCAACAAGGCCATTGTCGGCGCCAATGCCTTTCGGCATGAATCAGGCATCCACCAGGATGGTATCCTGAAAGAACGCCGCACCTATGAGATCATGGACCCTGAAGATGTGGGGGTACCCTCTCATGAAGGTTTGGTCTTGGGTAAACATTCCGGCCGTCATGCTTTTAAAGACCGCTTGAAAAATCTGGGCATTGAATTGCCTGAATTATCTTTAGACAAGGCCTTTCTCCGATTTAAGGATTTGGCGGATAAAAAGAAAGAAATTTACGATGAGGACCTGGTGGCCATTGTTGAGGACCAGGGTCATTTGGCGCATGTGGCGTACGCGCTGGTAGACTTGATTTCTACCAGCGGGACAAATATTGCGCCTCAGGTAGTGGTGACCATCTTGCATAAAGGCAAAAAACAAAGCAAGCAGTCCACCGGTGATGGGCCGGTGGATGCCTGCTATAAAGCCATTGAATCCATGACCAAATTAAAAGCAAATTTATTGGACTACGGCATTAAATCCGTCACCCAGGGGAAAGATGCTTTGGGGGAAGTCACCCTCAAGGTTGCCATTGAAGGAGAAACGGTCATAGGCCGCGGGGCAAGCACGGACATTATCGAAGCCTCAGCTAAAGCATATATCAATGCGATCAATAAATTTGTGGCTCAACAAAATCTGAAGAAATGATTTACGAACCACCAGCCATATATGGGATCATCGGTAATCCTGTTGCACACAGCCTTTCGCCTGTGATGCACAACGCTGCGTTTAAGGCCTTAAAGGTCAATGCCGTGTATAAGTTATTTCCCTTGATTGATCGTGAAGAGCTTGCGCTTTTCATGGAAGATTTAAAAGAGGAGAACAATCCTATTTTTGGCCTTAATGTCACGGTGCCTTACAAACAGGATGTCTTGCCGTATCTTGACAGCATCGATCCTTTGGCCGAAAAAATTGGTGCGGTGAATACCCTCGTGGTAGACCATCACCGTAAGGTCCACGGGTTTAATACAGATGGGCCTGGATTTTTGAGCCATTTGACTGAACTTGACTTTGATATAGGTGGAAAGCGTGTTGCTATCATTGGTGCGGGGGGGACGACCCGCGCAATCATCAGTGTCTTGTGCCTGCTCCCCGAAGGTCCTGAGCGCGTTACTCTTTACAATCGTACCAGAGGCAATGCGGATGCTCTCGTTGCAGAAATCGGTAAAAAAATTAAGGCAGACATTGTCACTGTTGTCGATGATCCGGAAGATTTAAACATTGAACTGGCAGATCTTCTGATTAATACAACTAATGTGGGGATGAATGCGGCTGATCCTTTGTTGATCGATCCGGCATCTTTGCATAAAGATATGTTGGTTTATGATGTTGTTTACAGTCCCGCGGAAACCCGTTTATTAGCAGAGGCGCGTTTGAAAGATGCGCAGACAGCCAATGGTTTGGGGATGTTGTTTTACCAGGGTGTTTTGGCTTTTTGGCATTGGTCAGACGTGGAATTAGATGAACGGATCAAAAAAATGATGCGCAAATCATTGGAGAAAGCTTCTCATGGAAATTAACTCTTTGATCGGTGTTTTTATTTTTATGGCTGGTGCTTTGACCGGAAGTTTTCTAAATGTTTGCATTGTGCGTCTGCCTCTGGAGAAATCCATTGTTTTCCCCGGCAGCCATTGCGTGGCTTGCCGCACACCGATCCAATGGTATGATAATATACCTTTGATCAGCTGGCTGGTTCTAGGCGGGCGATGCCGTGCCTGCAAAGAAAAGATATCATTCCGTTACTGGTTGGTTGAATTATTGACGGCGATAACGTTCTTTCTTTTTTATAAACATTTTGGTCTTCAATCTGTTTTATGGCCGTATCTGGTCATGGTCAGCGGTTTTATTGTCGCGACTTTTGTGGATTTTGAGCACCGCATTATTCCCGATGAGGTTTCCATCGGCGGCATGATCGCCGGGGTGGTTTTTAGTTTATTC
>CAYZLU010000316.1:0-3206 GCA_964479285.1 uncultured Planctomycetales bacterium
CAAAAGAGGACACAAGGCCAAAATCGAGGCGTAACCCAGAGGGTGGCTCCCAAGCAAGTTTTCCATAGGGTGTTTCCGGTAATGCAGACCCATCTATTCCAGGCCTCTCATCAAGAAAGAGAAGCGCCCCGCGTTTATGCTGTTCCTGCTGCTGCACCTGAAAAGAATGGCCGCCTTTTTCACCGCCAGCACCACAAAAATTGGCAACCCCGCTATAATTTTTATGACAGTCAATATCATTTTTATCCTTATGTGAACATCGCCACAACCGTCGAACTTTCTACAGGCAATGTCACGGTTGGTTTTAACGGACAAACGTACTTTTATGATAAAGGGACATTTTACTTGCAGGATGAGCAGGGACAGTATGTGGCTATCGCTCCGCCGGTCGGGATTATTGTTAATGCTATACCTGACCATGCCAGGCGAATCAATGTGGATGGCCAGGTTTATTACCGGTATAAAGGTGTTTTTTATATTCAGACGGAGCAAGGGTATCAGGTTGTTGGGCCGGTGCAACCGGTCCCGGATGATTCATAAACATGGTCAATAAAATTCAAATAACTTGGTTGAATAAACCGGAAGAACAAGATTATGCGGCAGCCATGTCCTATCTTGGTTTATTGTATGATAAAAAAACGACAACTATAATGGTCAATAAATTAAAACGTGCCTCAATGACGGCGTTTAAGTCCAAGGACATCTTTCGGGCCTCAGACCTGCCTTTATTAAGCATGGCCAATTCCCATGTATCAAAGAACAAGAAGAAAATATTGTCGGGAGAAAAATTGTCCCCGATTCTTTTGGTCAGGGACAGCCAAAATAGGAAGGTGATTATCGCGGACGGATACCATCGCATGTGCGCGGTTTATTATTATGATGAAGATGCGGTCATCCCTTGTCAGATCATATAGTTTATTCGGTATTTCCAAGGCATTGATGGTTGTGCTTCTAGTTGGCATCGCTTTTGCCCCAGTTGTGTCACAGGCCAAGGCAGGCGACGATCAGACCCAGATCATCCTTTTAAATGATTCGGCAGCGGCCCTTGAAGACACAAATCCTGGGCTTTCAAAAAATTTGGCCCAATTGGCCGATGAAAAAGAGAAGGAATGGGAAGACAAAAATGCCCATAAGGACGTTCTTCCAACTTCCAGCACTGTTAAAAATAAAATGCAAATACAAGACCGGATAAAGCTGTTAAAATCCGCTGCGCTTGCGATCCAACCAAGCTACCCATTGATTGCTAAAAGTCTGGACAAAATGGCGAAAGACATGAATGAAACGATTAAGCTCGAAAATTAGAATGTGGACACTCATTGGCGTGCTTTTGTTTTGGGGCACTTTGACCTGGGCTTCTCAAAAAGAGAATACCGTAATTCATGGCGTTTATTTAGGTATGCAGGAGAGTGATTTTTTTAATATTTATTCCAAGAATAGTTTACGGGACTTGAGGCATGAAGGTCAGGATGATTGGTTTACGTATAATGAACCATTAAACGACCCATACCAAAAATTGGTCACTTATTATTTCCACAATGAGAAATTGACTCAATGGAATTTCAATGACCGTCCCGAAATAATCAAGGAATATTTGGGCGAATTTTGTTTTTATCAAGATCCTTCTTTAATTTACCAAGCCATTAAGGATGTTTTATTAAGGATGCCGTATAAAGATTTTCTTAATGTCACCAACCGTCAAAGGCCCATCCTTTTTACGGAATTCTATGATTCAGGGACAGCTCGTTTTGCCAGCTCTTCGGAGTTTATTGTGAGTGAAGATGATCCGCCTTGCTGTAAAGAAGGTTTTACACTAATAAAGCTTGGGATGGGGTTAGGATTGGCCAAGACGCCTGGGCCAATTGAAGGGGTGGTCGCCCATGAAATAGCCCATCGTGTTCTAGAGTCCATTAAAAAGGGCAATGTGAATTGTGATGCCGAAAGGGCGGCCAATGCTTTGATCAGAAAATGGGGATTTAAGAAAGAGTTTAAGGAGGCTAGTAAATTATTTGGCCAGAGAAAAGGTGATCCTGTGGCTTGCCAGGAAGTGGTGCATAAAACAAGGGTCAATTGACATAGGGCGCAGTTGTTCTTCGGAAGGGCTTATGAAAGTTAAAATACTGGGTATTTTTATTATTAATTTATTACTTTGGGGGACTTGTCTTGGTCCTGTTTTTGCTTTAGAACATACCCAAAAAAATGGATTATTCAGCATGGATGTCCCTGAAGGATGGCATTGGGTTGAATATCCCCAGGAGATCATCATTACCTATCCTGACGGAAACACGATGGCGATTGATATTCAATTAATGCCCAGCCGCAAGCATTCTCAAACTGAAATCAAAAAGGCCATTAAAGAAGCTGACGATAAAATGATAAAACAGGGGATTGAGGCCCATAGCGGTGTTTTGCTCGATGACAAAGAGATAAAGTTAGATGGTATCTACGCCATCCAGTTAGACTTTAAAACGGCCCCTCCTAACACGCTCCATGTAACGTATGTCTCTTTTTTTAATAAAGGCTATGTGTTTACGATCACGTACGGAAGTGGGGATGATAAAATACATTCAGTGATGGATGACGTGGTCGGGACCTTTAAATTCAGGTAAGATTCTCTTCTTCACCAAGGCCTTCCAAAAGAATATCGACAATGTCCTGGTCGAGTTTGTCTTTCATCGAGCGCAGGATAGTAATGGCTTCCTGCCTTGATTTTTTAGGGCGGTAGGGGCGTTCGGTGGTCAGGGCGTCATAAACGTCTGCTACGCTTAAAATGCGAACGAGCGGTGAAATTTCTTCCCCTTTAAGCCCGTCGGGATATCCTGAGCCGTCAAGTTTTTCATGGTGGTGGCGGATCACGTCGCATAAATGCTGCAGGGAGCGTACCGGCTTAATGATGCTTTCCCCAATTTCCGGATGACGGCGCATGATGACCCATTCTTCGTCGTCAAGTTCCCTGTCTTTTTTCAAGATTTCATCGGGAATGCCGATTTTTCCCAGGTCATGCAGATGTGCGGCATCCCGTAAAGTGTTAAGATCATCATCATCAAGTCCAAGGCGTTTTCCTATCATCAACGCGTGGTTTGTGACACGGTCAAGATGGCCGCGTGAATATTGGTCCTTGGCATCAACAGCGAGCGCCAGCGCTGAGATGGTCTCAAAATAAGTTTTTTCAATATCACGGTTGAGTTTGGAATTTTCAATGGCAATGG
>CAYZLU010000317.1:0-3203 GCA_964479285.1 uncultured Planctomycetales bacterium
GGTCAAATGAATGAACCGCCGGGTGCCCGTTCCCGCGTGGCTTTGTATGCGTTGACAGTGGCGGAATATTTCCGTGATGAAATGCACCAGGATGTTCTTTTGTTTATTGACAATATTTTCCGTTTTACCCAGGCTGGTTCTGAAGTATCGGCCCTGCTTGGCCGTATTCCATCGGCCGTAGGTTATCAGCCGACCTTGGGCACGGACATGGGGGAGCTCCAGGAACGCATTACTTCCACCAAGAGTGGATCAATCACCTCCATTCAAGCCATCTATGTCCCTGCGGACGATTATACAGACCCAGCACCTGCGGCGACGTTTGCTCACCTGGATGCCACGACAGAATTGTCACGCCCCATTGCTGAACTGGGTATTTATCCAGCGGTTGATCCTTTGAGCTCAACGTCAACTATTCTGGCCCCGGAAATCGTGGGGGAAGAGCATTATAAAACTGCACGCCGCGTGCAGGAGATTTTGCAAAAATATAAAGAATTGCAGGACATCATCGCGATCTTAGGGATGGATGAACTTTCTGAAGAAGACCGCCTGACAGTCGAGCGCGCCCGCAAAATCCAAAAATTCCTCTCCCAACCATTTCATGTGGCAGAGCAGTTTACAGGGATCAAAGGCAAGTATGTGCCGCTGGAAGAAACCATCCGTTCTTTCAAAGAAATTTTAGAAGGCAAACACGATGCTGTTCCAGAACAGGCCTTTTATATGGTAGGCAATATCGACGAAGTCATAGCAAAAGCAAAAACATTATGAGTTTTAAACTATCCATAGTAGCCCCAACCGGCAAAATTTTTGAAGATACCGTCGATTCCATCGCTGTGCCCGGCACTGAAGGGGCATTTGAAGTTTACAGCAAGCACACGCCGTTAATTTCATCTTTAAAAGCAGGGCGTGCCCGTGTGCGCCGTGCCGGCCAAGAAACTTCGTATGAAATCACCAGCGGTATTTTGGAAGTCGACCTCGATCATAATGTGACCCTGTTGGCTGACCAAGCCACAGCAGTCTAATTCTTCTCTGCGCGCGTCATTGCGAGCGACCAAAGGGAGCGTGGCAATCCTTTATCTCTATGAAAAAATTGAACGAAAAAACTGTTTACGACGGCCAATGGCTCTCAGTGCGTGAGACCACGTACCAAACAAAAGAAGGCAAAGAATTAAGCTGGGAATGCGTCCATCGCAAACGTTCAACCGTGGGGGTGGTGATTGTCGCATGCCTGATGCCTTCCAAACGTTTTGTCCTTATCAAACAATACCGACCAGCCATTGATGGATATATCATCGCCCTTCCAGCTGGGTTGGGTTTTAATGACCCCAATCATGCCCTGGTTGAGTTAAAGGAAGAAACCGGTTATACAGGAAGAATTGTGGATGTAAGCCCAGTCTTAAAAACCGGTGCCTCGCTTATCAATGATAATGCCAGGGTCATATATATCGAAGTGGATGAACATTTACCCGCCAACCAAAATCCCATCCAAACACTGGAAGATGCAGAAGACATTGAAGTCTGCCTGGTCACTAAAGAAAATGCCAAGGATTTTCTATTAAGCCAAATAGACCAAGGTACCCATGTCGCAGCCAATTTATGGTATATCTTTGGCATCAACCACAGGATCATTTAACCACTCATTTTTTCATTTGTAATTTGGAAATAATTTAATAATATTTTCCAAAAATCCCTGTAATTTTTTAATATTCCCGACGACAAACTAATAAGAAAGCGCTTCCTTTAAAACCTCTAAATTGCCCTAAAAGTGTGTATTTAAATTGTATACTTTATATTAAGGAGGTATAGCGGCATATAGAGTATGAAAACCCCATTATTAGTGCTTATTTTGGCGAGTTTTTTGATAACTGGCATTATAGATCCTCTGCCATCCTATGCCCTGGATGGGTTTCATTTATCAGCACCTGGAGTTATAGTCCACCTAAGTCCGGAATTTAACCCGCCAATCCTAAAGGGTATCAAGGTCCACAAAGATAATCCCTTCAGATTTGATTTTATTTTGGATAAGGGAGAATCAAAGTTCCTCATGACAGGCGCTCGCAGTAGCTCGCAATCTCAACAAGAACTACTAAAACAGGAAACCACTAGGTTAATCAAATACTTCCTCGCTAGCCTGACCATCCCCGAAAAAGACCTTTGGGTAAACTTAAGCCCTTATGAAAAAGACCGCATTATTCCTCAAAGTTTTGGACTTACTGAAATGGGACGTGATTTGTTGGCAGAAGACTACATGCTCAAACAAATCACAGCGTCTCTTATTTATCCTGAAGATAAAATCGGAAAGAAATTCTGGAGGCGAGTTTACGAAGAAGCCGTCAAAAAATATGGTACGACAAATATTCCAGTTAACACATTTAATAAAGTCTGGATAGTCCCTGAAAAAGCCGTGGTCTATGAAAATCCAAAGGCAGGCACAGCCTATATTGTGGAATCAAAATTAAAAGTCCTGCTTGAGCAGGATTATTTGGCATTATCAAAAAATTCCCCCCGCCCTAACCCTCTCTACGAGGGGGAGGGAATCAACGCCTTCGGTTCACAAATCGTCCGTGAAATTGTCATCCCCGAACTGACCAAAGAAGTCAACCAAAATAAGAATTTTGCCCAGCTTCGCCAGGTCTACAACAGCCTTATCCTAGCGGCATGGTACAAAAGAAAAATTAAAGACAGTATTTTTTCTCAAGTTTATGCAGATAGGAATAAAATTGTGGGCATTGAGTATACTTCTACCGTTATTCCTGCGAAAACGGGAGTTTCCTACAGGAATGATGTTGAAGGTCTCTATCAGGAATATTTAAAAGCCTTTAAGAAAGGTGTTTATAACTACATTAAAGAAGATATTAATCCAGCCAATCGAGAGATAACCCCCAGGAAATATTTTTCAGGGGGATTTGATATGGCCATGGGTGTTTTAACAGAGACCAGCAATCAAAATGATCTGTCGAATTCCCCAAAAGAGGCAATAGTGACAGCAGAATTAGAGCCACAAAAGGTAGGATCAATCATTAATGGACAAATTTCAGGAAAGACTAATGAAACGATTGAAAAAGAAATCCAATATTGGCTAATGGATTTTAAGCAGTCCATAGATCCAAAATCTAAAGAAGAGTGGGAAAATACTTTTAGAATAATCATCCAAAGGGCTAATAAGAGTATTGATGCTCATCCCACAGCGTTGAATATCCATTACT
>CAYZLU010000318.1:0-3193 GCA_964479285.1 uncultured Planctomycetales bacterium
CAAAGAAACCATAAAAACCATCAGTGTTGATATGGTCCAAAAAGAGGTGGCTGCCTACTATAGTGTGACATTAATGGATTTGAAGAATAAAAAACGTAATAAAAATGTGGTTTTACCAAGGCAAGTTGCCATGTATCTGGCCCGAAAATTGACAACACATTCTTTGCCAGAAATCGGGGCAGCTTTTGGCGGCAAGGACCACACCACTGTATTACACGCATATAAAAAAATAGAAAAAGATTTTATGACCAATCCGGAAGTAAAAAAAAGCATTGAGCATTTGATTTCGATTCTTTTAGAATGAATGAAAGTGGATAAGAATTTTAGTTGTCCCATGGTTATCCACAGATGTTAATAGTCATAAGTCATTGAAAGTATTGATAATTTGTTCTTAATTCAACTTATCCACATGTACTAATACGATTACTGCTGTTTTTGAAGCTTAACCACAAAGCACTATAAGCAGAGGGTTGTGAATATGAAAATCAAGACTACTAAAGAAGAAATTCAATCTGCAATTGCAACCGTAAGCAACATTGTTTCACCCAAAGCTACGTTACCAATATTATCTAATATGCTTTTAGAGACAAAGGATAGTTTGTTAAAATTAAATACGACAGATTTAGACATCGGTATATCTTGTGAACTACCTGTGCATGTCTATGAACAAGGGGCCATAACGATTCCTGCTAAACGCTTTAGTGATATTGTTCGTGAATTACCTAATGGAGAAGTGAATATTATTGCCCGCAAGAACAACCAAATTGATATTGAAGGTTTGAATTGCCGTTTTAAACTTAATGGATTACCAAAGGAAGAATTCCCTAAGTTCCCCGAGTTTAAAGACAAAGAAGCTATTATTATTAAGCAGTCAGATCTGAAAGAAATGATTCGTTTGACAAATTTCGCTGTTTCTTATGAAGAGTCAAGGTATGTTTTAAACGGTCTGTTATTAGAAATTACAGGTGATATGGTCCGTATAGTGGCAACTGATGGCAGGCGTCTCGCTAAAATTGAGAAAAATTTAAAACATCCCGGCCATAAAGATTTTCACATTATTGTCCCTGTAAAGGCCATTAATGAAATCAACCGAAATTTAAAAGAAGAGGGTGATGTCAGTATTATTAATGGGGTCAACCAGGTGTTGTTTAATATTGATGGGGTTTTGATCGCCACTCGAATTATAGAAGGAGAGTTTCCTAATTATAAACAGGTGATCCCTAAAGAAGGAAACAATAAAGCCAAAGTTAGGACCCAAGACCTTTTAGCAGCGATACGTCGTGCAAATCTGCTCTCCACCCCTGATTTCCAAGCGATCAAGTTTGAACTTTTTAAAGACAAGCTGGTGATCTCTAAGACCACACCAGATGTGGGTGAATCACGCGAAGAGGTGGCAATTGAATACGGGCAGCAGGAATTAATTGTGGGCTTTAACCCGCAATTTTTTATTGATGTGCTTAAGAATATAAGTGAAGAATTTGTACCTATGGAATTCTTGGGACCAGATAAACCATGTGTCCTGCGGCTTAAAGAGTATTTATATCTGGCGTTGCCGATGAGACTTTAACAATGGACCAGATTAAGAATATTGTTTCAGAAGTAATAGGAAAAATGTCTTCAAGGACTGGCGGATCTTTTCAGGACATCCAGGCAGTTTGGACAAGGATATCTAAAGACCAAGGCAGTAGAATAACGGATTTTAAGGATGGATCCATGACAATCAGTGCAGATTCATCACTGCGATTGGTCAAACTTAATTTAAACAGGGAAATTCTTTTAAAAGAACTACAGAAAGAATTTCCTTCGATCGTAAAAATAAATTTTAAAGTAGGACCTGTTTAACGGAAGGAAACTATGAAAACGGAAGAAAAACAAGTCAAGCAAAAAGGCACCTATGATGCCAGTAACATCACGGTTTTAGAGGGGCTTCAAGCCGTACGTATGCGCCCAGCCATGTATATTGGGGACACCTCCAGCCGTGGCCTTCATCATCTGGTTTATGAAGCGGTAGACAATTCCATCGATGAGGCCTTGGCAGGGTATTGTACCAGCATCGAGACCATCATCAACCATGACGAATCTATTTCAGTGGTTGATAACGGCCGAGGCATTCCGGTGGACATCCACAAGACTGAAAAGAAACCTGCAGTTGAAGTGGTATTGACTACCCTGCACGCTGGAGGAAAATTTGATAAAGACACTTATAAAGTGTCTGGTGGTTTACATGGGGTTGGTATCAGTTGCGTTAACGCTCTTTCAGAATGGTTTGAAGTGGAAGTCAAGCGTGAAGGCAATATTTATCATCAACGCTACGAGCAGGGCAACACTGCTTCAAAGCTCACCACCATCGGTAAAACAAAATCCACGGGGACCAAGGTCACCTTCAAGCCCGACAAGGCCATTTTCAAAGAGACACGGAATTTTTCGTACGACATATTGGCCAAACGCCTCAGAGAGCTGGCTTTCTTAAACAAAGGCGTTTCCATCAAGCTCGTTGATAACAGAAGTGAAAAACCCAAAGAGTCACTGTTTTTATTTAAAGGCGGCATCATCTCTTTCGTCGAACATCTATCAGAGAACAAAACACCCCTGCATAATAAAGTATTTTATTTTGAAAAAGAAAAAGACGACATTAATGTGGAGGTCGCCCTGCAATATAACGACACCTACAATGAAACAGTTTTTTCTTATGCCAACAGCATCAATACTATCGAAGGCGGTACACATTTATCAGGGTTTCGCTCGGCCTTGACGAGGGCCATTAATAATTACGCGAAGGCCAAGAATTTGCTCAAAGACAAAGACGGGGTGGGCATCTCGGGTGATGATACCCGTGAAGGGCTTATCGCGGTGATATCAGTCAAGATACCCATGCCTCAATTTGAAGGGCAGACGAAAACAAAATTGGGAAACTCCGAGGTCGATGGGCTGGTGGCGTCCATGACCTTGGAAGCATTGACCCGTTTTTTCGAAGAAAATCCGCCGGTGGCCAACAAGATCATTGACAAGGTCATTATGGCGGCCCGCGCGCGTGAGGCGGCTCGAAAAGCGCGTGAGCTTACTCGGCGCAAAGGCGCCCTGGACTCTGGCGGATTGCCGGGCAAGCTGGCAGATTGTTCAGAGAAAGACCCTACCATGTGTGAGCTATATCTGGTGGAGGGAGACTCAGCCGGTGGCTCTGCCAAACAGGGAA
>CAYZLU010000319.1:0-3191 GCA_964479285.1 uncultured Planctomycetales bacterium
TATTGATTTTCAAAAAGGGCCATTCCTGGAGAAGATCGATGTGTTTTTGGATGCGCGTATAGAGCGCATGAAACAAATGATCATAAATCTAAAGAAGGCAGGTATTGATAATATTGAATTTGAAGAAGTGCGCGCGATGACACAATCCAGGGCGGTGGGCAGGGCGCATTTGGCGATGTTGCTTCAGCAAAAGGGTTGGGTTTCCAACATCAAATCAGCTTTTGAAAAACACCTCGGGGTCGGATGCCCGGGGTATGCCCCTAAATATAAGCAGACACCCTTTGAGGCCATTGATTTGATCCGAAGTTCAGGCGGTGTGGCGGTGATGGCGCACCCGATGCTGACCCAAAAAGACGAGTTGATCCCCCGTTTTGCTGCTGCCGGTTTAAAGGGCCTGGAAGTTTATTATCCCAATTGCATGGACACAGTCACCCAATTTTATGAACGTATTGCCAAGAAAAACGGCCTTATTGCCACTGGCGGTTCAGATGCCCATGGTAAAGCAAAATCATATACCTATGTAGGTAAAAAAACCGTACCATTAGAAGTGGTCGAGCAACTACGCCAATCTAAATCTTAGACCGTTTCTAAGTGACATTTAGAAAAATAAAGATTTACGGCAGAAGTGTCCCCATGACTAACGATTTTATTTATATGAACCGCGCTTGGGAGCTTGCCTTGAAAGGTTGGGGCAGGACATCTCCCAATCCCATGGTTGGAGCGGTAATTGTTAAATCGGGCCGGATCATTGCGGAAGGGTATCATCATTATTGCGGCGGCGATCATGCGGAAAGTGTCGCTTTAAAGAAAGCAGGTACAAAGGCCCGTGGTGCCACCTTGTATGTGACCCTTGAGCCTTGCGGTCATACAGGCCGCACACCCCCTTGTACTCAAGCTATTTTGAAAGCTGGAATTAAAAAGGTGATTGCCGGGGCCTTGGATCCCAACAAGCTTAATAATGGAAAATCTTTAAAGTATTTAAGACAGAATGGCGTTGAAGTGGAACAAGGCCTGCTATCGGAGGAATTGACGCGCTTGAACGAAGCGTTTAACTGCTGGATAAGTACTGGCCTGCCTTTTGTGACCGCAAAGATCGCCCAAACCATTGATGGTAAGATAGCTACTTTGGAGGGTGAATCCAAATGGATCACTTCGGTTCCTGCGCGTGACTACGCGCATCGCTTAAGGTTCGGTTTTGATGCTATTATGGTTGGTATCAATACGGTCCTTAAAGACGACCCTCAATTAAAAACAATCCCAGGCAAATGCGTTAAGAAAATCATCCTGGATACGCAGGGGAAACTATCTCCTCGCGCTAAATTATTTGATGGCACTAATCCCTCCGATATTTTTGTGTTTACGGGGAAATCCAAAGGAAGAAAAATAAAAGCCCAGGTAATAAAAGCCCAGGTAATAAAAGCACCTCTTTATAATGGCAAAATTGATTTAAAATGGGTGTTAAATTTTTTGGGTGAAAGAGAAATAGCCAGTTTACTTATTGAGGGTGGTGGACTTGTTGTAGGGCAAGCTTTGGGCCGGAATCTGGTTAACAAAATAATGATATATACTGCGCCTAAAATCATGGGAGAAGGTGTACAAGCTGTCCGCGGCCTTAGTCCAAAGAGCTTGGATGATGTGGTGAGGCTAAAAGACATAAGTTTTGATAAAATAGGTGAAGACATCCTAATCCAGGGTTATCCTAAAAGGTAGAGTCTTATGTTTACAGGAATAATCGAACGCATGGGCACTATCAAAAGAATCGAAGCTAAAAAGAACCTGGTGGCCCTTAGCATTGATATGGGGCCTTTAGCCAAAAAGACCTGTTTGGGGGATAGCGTGTCTGTCAGCGGTGTCTGCCTCACCGTAACTTCTAAAAAAGCAACGACGGCAAGCTTTGATCTGATGAAGGAGACTATTGAGAAAACGTCTTTGCGGTCATTAGCTGTTGGAGACAAGGTAAATTTGGAGCTGGCCTTACAGGCAGGCAGCCGTTTGGGTGGTCATTTTGTGACCGGGCATGTGGATGAGGTGGCTGTCATTAAACATATTACCCGTGAGAAAAACTGGGTGGTCCTGTGCTTGAAGTTAAACAAAGCAAACCGTAAGTATTTTGTGCCTAAAGGTTCGGTGACAGTCGACGGCATAAGTCTTACCGTCGGCAAGGTAGGTGATGGTTGTGTGGAAGTCTATTTGATCCCCTACACCCTTAAAGTCACGACCTTAGGGGCAAAGAAAGACGGTGATTGCGTCAATATAGAGACAGATATTTTAGCAAAATATGTTTTTAATAAAGACATGGAATAATTAATCCCATCATGAAGAGGTGGCCATTAAGGAGAAACCATGCGATTAGAAATCACTGACATCCAAAAAATTATCCCGCATCGTTTTCCTTTTTTGATGATCGATCGTGTCCTGGAGTGCCAGCCTAACGAGAAGTTGGTTGCGGTCAAGAATGTGTCCATTAATGAACATTATTTTCGGGGGCATTTCCCGAATGAGCAGGTGATGCCTGGGGTCTTGATCATTGAAGCCATGGCACAGGCCGGCTGCGTTTATTTTTATTACAGCAGGGATTTGCAGGGTAAAGACCTGGTTTATTATCTGGCCAAGACGGAGGCCCGTTTTTACCATCCTGTCGTTCCTGGTGATCAGCTAAGGATAGAGGTAACCACGGTCAAATTATTATCTAAAGCCGGTTTTGTCAAATGCAAAGCCCTGGTAGGTGAAAAATTGATGGCCGAAGCGGAAATAGGTTTTGGGATAAAAGTAAATTGAGCGGTGGTCCAATGTCTAAAACCCATCTCATGGCTGTTGACCTTGAGCTTTTCGCCTGTTAAAATACCGCCCTTAAGTTATATTCATGGAAGTAGCCTACGGAAGGCGGTCTTTCTGGAAAAAGATTAAGGAAGCCTGCACATCTCCCGAAGCTCTTCTAAAGGCTGTTCTTGTAAAGTTTATGGTAGCTTTCGGGGCTGATAGCAAACGGAAGGCAGACTTTTTTGAGATAAAATTGAGGAAGTCTGCACATCTCCCGAAATTGTTCTAAGTGTATTTGGTATAGTAATTTTATGGTAATTTCGGGAAGTAGCGCAGTTGGCTAGCGCGCTTCGTTCGGGACGAAGAGGTCGTGGGTTCGAATCCCGCCTTCCCGACCATTTTTTTCATGCTTCACAAGTTATTGATTCATA
>CAYZLU010000320.1:0-3190 GCA_964479285.1 uncultured Planctomycetales bacterium
CTATACGGAGGGGTGGTACTTGTCCCTATCAAGGTCGTCCAATTGTAAAAGGACACGCTGCTGATGGTGCCGTTGATTTCACTGGCATTAGCATTAATGGTCAGGTTAGAACCTGCAGGCAAGGTGCTCTGGGCAGGGCCGCTGATCGTGATTGTCGGTGTTGGAGAGGCTTGGGCATAGGCATTGTTAACACCCAAAGCTTTTTCAAACCATGCCAGACTGCCACTGTTTTTTTGCTCCATGAGCGCCATGGGGCTGATTGATCCGTTGACCACTGCCGAGGCATCAGCCACGGCTGACACCTGCCCTGCTTGATTGTACACATAAACCACCTGGGAACCATCTGGATACTGCAATTGCTTTAAACGGGCCAAGGCATCGTATTGGCGATTGACATTATAATTAGTCCCGTCAATCGTCTTGTTGGACGTGACCTCACGGCCTAACTGGTCGTAAACAAACCCTGCACTGCCGTTATCATAATTAACAGAACCCAAACGCCCTATGCCAAAACTTTGGGTTGCATCATCAAAATTGTATTTCACATTAAAGGTGGCTGGATGATTGGCAAGATCAGGAAGATTGACAATGGGGCCTGTAACGGCATCTGTCTTGTTGATCAGGCGGTTTAAAGCGTCATAATGAAAACTGATCACCTCTCCCTTGGCATCTTCCTGCCAGATCAAATTGCCGTTGCCGTCATAACCATACTGCCATTGACCCATGTCAGGATCATTCATGGCTGTTTTACGGTTTAAATTGTCGTACGTGATGGATGTTACATGATGATGGGCATCCATCACTGAAGTTAAATTGCCTTTAGGGTCATAACTATAACTGGTGGCGGCATACAAGGTGTACGGCGATAATGGATAATTCGGCGAGTGGCCGTCACTGCCGGTATATTCTTCTTTTTGGACCAAACAACCAAAGGCATCAACATAAGACTTTTGCATATGACCGTTTTCATCAGTAGTTGTCGTTGCCCAATGATCGTAGGCAATCTTTGAGTAGGTGCCATCAGGATTTATTTTGGTGACCACCCGCCCCATGGCATCATACACAGCCTGACTAAAAGGAGTACTTGAAGCGTCCGTAATCGTATTGGGGGTATTTAGGTCCTTGGTTGTAAAATACGGTAGGTACTTTGAGACAGGCAGGCCGCGATTATCATATACCGTCTGCCCTGCGACAATATATTGCCCTGGGGTTGGCGCTAAAGATTTTGTTTCTATCAAACGGCCAAGGCCATCGTAATAGGACACCGTGCTGATCGTTGATGTGGAGCCGTTGTCTACGCGGGACATGTCAGTCACCGCTATGTAGTTAGGCTGGATATTATAAATCTTCTGTTCAGTTGGCAGGGTAACACTGTCCAAGGGGGAGATCGACGTTAAAGGCCTGCCCAAGGCATCATAGGTCGTGTACGCGGTTTGGTGGTTGGCGTCTGTTTTACTGCTCTCCTGGCCCCAAAGCCCGTGCAAACCATTCCCATTATCCAAAGAGATACCATCAATTCCGTAATACGACATGGTGTTGGTTTGGTTTAGGCTGTTGGTTGTTTGCACCGGGAACATATGGACGTTATTGTCATAAGTGATCGTCGTGGAATTAGTATTGGGGTCTGTGGTTGTTTGGAGATTACCGTAAGGATCATAGGTGTAGGTGGTCTTGGGGTCTGGCTGGGTGGCGCTGCCAAGCCAGTTGACCTTGGTCGTTAACCGGCCCAAGACGGGTGTGGCCGTTCCTGTGTTATCTCCGTCATAATAAAATGATGTTTTGCTGATGGTAGTGGGAGTAAATTTATGCGTTATCCCTTGCAGTATTATCCCAGAATTAAATGTGGTCATTGTTTGCGTCGGCAGGCCCATGAGCCAGATATTGGGATTGTTAACATAGCTAATTTGGGTCGTGGTTGCATTGGGATCAATGCTGTCGCCTGTTGATGGATCTATTTGCCCGTCATTGATTGTTTGGGTCACATCTCCGTACTGGGGGTTTTCACCATAGGTAAATTCTTGGGCTGTGCGTTTAGGCGTGGCATTTGAATCGCCGTCGTACAAATAATTGTCCGTGCGCGACAAATAAACAAATTTGGATGTTTGATTGCTGGTGGTATTACTGACAATATTCTGCGTCTGCCATTGATCGACAGTCTTGCTGTATAAATTGCCTTTTGAATCATACGTGTCCTGCTCGCTTAGATGGTCTTTGAGCCAATGATCTTGCAAAAAGGTCGAAGTGGTATAATTGCCTTGGGGGTCTGTGATCGTGACTGTATTAAACCCGTCGAATTCACGGTAATTCTTGTCCCATAATCCGCCGGCATAGCTGTATTGGGTTGTATAACTATTGCCTGACAAGGCATCTGTGATGGTCATGGATTTGACCACCTGTTCAATGTAGGGCATGAAGGTGTTTTGATAATGGGCGGATGAGTCATAAACAATGTCTGTCGTACCACCAATGCCGTTATCGATATGGGTCAAATAGTCCGCGGGCTGGCCTTGGTTGATATACATCGCTTGGGTGATATATGTAGACCCATTAGTAGGGGCCACTGAACGTATATAATCCACCATCCCATCCGCGTTGGCGTCTAACATCAACTGCATTGGCTGCGGAAAATAGACATTTGGCATAAACCAACTATCGTCCATCTGCCAGCCGTCACCTGTATTGATCAACACATGTGAATTTGAGGGATCGTTCAGACCAACCACAATATCAGGCAATCCATCGCCATTAACATCTATCAATGCAGCCTCTATCAGGTTTATGTCCGCTAATCCGAATGTGTTGCTGTAATCCGCTGACAAATCCCAGCCAGAACCCGTATTTAAATAAACCTGGGTACCAGATATTTGCGGCCTTAGGCAAACAATGTCTGCCAAACCATCTCCATTGACATCTGCCATGGTGCACATATTGTCACCAAACGCATCTGACTTGACGATGGAAAAATTCACCCCTGATGGGACCGTCCATTGGTTCGTCAGGGTCCAGCCCTTGGTATTGGGGTCGATGGCTTTATTGTTCAAATACACATTTTGGCTTGTGTACCAATCTGTCCTTGCAATTGCAATATCTGGATAACCATCACCATTAATGTCAGCAAACTCTGTTGCTCCAGACTGGGTATATCCGTAACTTGGCTCTCCTAACTCAAAATCTACAAGGGCGTCATTGG
>CAYZLU010000321.1:0-3188 GCA_964479285.1 uncultured Planctomycetales bacterium
GGTAAGTTTATTGCATTATTTTTGGGTGCCAGCATTGCCTTAAGGCGTTTCAATGAAGGGCAAACGATGGCCATTGTTAGTCATTATTTGGGAATGGACTATTCGATTGCTTTATTAGGCGGGAAAGATGTGGAGTCTTTTGTCCAAGGGATTGCTGCGAAATTATATTCCCTCCCCCTTGTGGCGACCTATAGGAGCACTAGGCATGATAGTGGGAGGGACAGGGAGGGGTTCCCCAAAATTTTTAATTACGCGGGTAAACTATCTTTGATCCACAGCGCAGCTTTGATCCAAAGGTCTTCTTTATTTATAGGCCCGGATTCCGGCCTTATGCATTTAGCCTGTGCCATCGATGTACCGGTGGTGGGCATCTTTGGCCCTGGCAACCTGGCCAAATGGGGGCCCAAAGGGGAGAAACATAAAGTCATCACGGAAAATGTGTCTTGTTCACCATGCACCCGCTTCGGCTACACAGTCCCAACGTGCCATGGCAGCTATCACTGCATGAAAGATATCAAGGTCGAGAAGATATGGAACGGCTAGATAATAATAAATTTCAATACAGGCTCCTCAGGGCAGCGTACAAAATCGCTCCGTTTAATTTTAAGGGAGAATGGGTAGAGAAGGTCTCAGAAATAAGGAAAAATTATGTATCATGCCTGATCATTGCTTCCAGTCGGCCAAATGAACTTGATGCGCTGCTGGAAGATCTTTCTTTGCAGGATTTAGGAGTAGAGAATTTTGAAGTTTGTGTGCTTAATGATGGTGCTGGAGTTTCAGTTCGTCAGGTAGTTGAAAAATATCAGAAGCATTTAAATATTATTTATCAAGAAAACCAACAACCGCACCGTATTTTAAGCAATTTGCGTAATACAACGCTGGCAATGGCAAATGGAGAATATATCTTATTACTTGATGACGATACACGGATCATGCAAAATAACTTTTTAACCTTAGCGGGGCAGTTACTTGAAAGAAAGCGGGCAGATGTTCTTATGCCCCGTGCCTATTCCTTTTATGGAATTGTGAAAGCCAAGTATGATTTTTTGGATGAATATTCTATGACCAATCGCTGCTGCTTGTACCGCAGGGAGGTTTTGGAACAGTTAGGTGGTTTTAAAAAAGACCTTAATACTTACGAGGATATAGAACTCAGTATCAGGGTCATGATTAAGCAGTGTATGGTTTTTAAGGTCAATGACTTAGAGTATCTCCATCCGCCATTATATTTCGATTCTATGCGTAAACCTTTATCAATAGGACAAACGATCTTTCAAATAAAGAGGCAGTATTCTTTTTTGGTTTGGCTTATTGTTTATTTAAATGCGTTGAGGTTCTTACCTTACGGTCTGATACCAAATAAAATTTGCCAGCAATGGTTTAAGATCAGTTTGGGCGTATTACTATACCCATTTTACCGTAAATCTTACTATTATTAGTCATGAATCAATTCAATTTTCCGAGGATTTCCGTCATTGTCGCTGTGTATAACAGAGAGGGCTTTATTGAAAATTGCCTGGATTCTGTTTTAAAACAGACCGTTGATGACTACGAAGTTATTGTTGTCGATGACGGCTCAATGGATCAAACAAGAAAAATCTTAGAAAAATACAAACAACATTCAAATGTAACAGTGTTTTTTCATAGAACCAACAGAGGATTGATGTGCTCGAGAAACACAGGAATAGGATTAAGTAGAGGGGATTTTATTGCATTCACTGACTCAGATTGTATCGTACAGGAAAATTGGCTAGAAGAATTAAGCAAACCTTTCATTCTAAATCAGGACATTGTCATCGTGGGAGGTAAAATTCTGGACCCGCCATCAAAGAATTATTGGGAGTTAGTCAATAGGGGCAGTAATTTTATAGCCCATCAAAGCTGCTATGTCCAGGAGATCATCGGTTGTAACATGGCGTTTCGAAGACAATTCTTGATAGAGAACCCGTTTGACACCACTTTTAACTATTGCGCGGGGGATGACGTTGACGTATGTTTTAGGGCCCGTCAAATTAAAAAATTAATTTATTTCACAAATTCAGCTCGAGTGATCCATTATCATCGAAGCCAATTGAAGAACACACTTCGCCAGCAGTTCGGGTATGGATTTATGAGGGTTTATGTAAATTTGAAATACTCCAAATTTCCATTTGTGAATTGGGGGACAGTGTTGATTGTCTTATCTTTACTGCTGGCATGCGTAGGAATACTTTTAAAGGACAATTTATCGCTAAAATTTGCTACGATGACTTTATTGCTATATCTGGGTTTAATCCTTTATCTTTGTTACAGATCAAAAGAGGGAAATCTTTTATTTTCATTATATTCTTTCCCCGGGCAATTGATCGCCAGTTCTGCTAATTGTTGCGGCAATGTTTTTTATTTCATAAGAAAAATTCTAAATTCGTTCATGGCCAAGGGTGGCGGCCCTGGTTTTTATCAGAATGCTTCTAAAAATATTTAATCAAGACGAGTTATTGAAATATTTTAAAAACACTTCCTGGCTAATGGCAGGCAGATGCACCCAGCTTTTAATCAATTTATTTGTCGTGAGCTATTTGGCCAGGTATTTGGGGCCGCAGAATTATGGTATCTTGAATTATGCGGCCAGTTTTGTCGCTTTATTTGCCACACTGTCTTCCTTCGGTTTTGATCAAATTTTAGTCCGTGATTTAGTTAACTCCCCACAACATAAAAAAAATTCCTTACTGGGGACGGCTTTTATACTAAGGGTCATGGGAACAGTTGTAATGTTGTTGATTATTTCTTTGGTTGTGCACCAATTTCCCGTGGAAGGAAATACAAAAGCAATGATTTTTATTATTGCCGTAGGATTAATCTTTCAGTCTTTCAATGTTATTGATTTATATTTTCAATCGAAGGTTTTATCTCGTTATGCCGTTATTGCCCAGATGGCACAGTTTGTCCTTAGCTCCCTGCTTAAGTTATTTCTTATATTCTATAAAGCCCCCGTATTATGGTTTTCCATTGTCCTTTTGATGGAGAACCTCATTTTAAGCATTGCCTATGTTTTTGTTTATGAATATCAAGGGTTTTCTTTAAAAGAATGGAAATTCGATTATGGTATTGCCGTTGATCTCTTGAAAAGCGCGTTTCCTATGTTTCTGGCAGGGATGGCTGTCTCTGTCTATATGCGGATTGATCAAATAATGATCAAGAGCATAATG
>CAYZLU010000322.1:0-3187 GCA_964479285.1 uncultured Planctomycetales bacterium
AATGTTTTTGCTACTCAAACCGGACACTCAGAGTAGTTCGTCGGGAATCCATAAATTCGCAAACCCTAGACCCCAAACTAAGACATTCGGGGGGGACGAACAACTGTGGGTGTTCGGTTTGCGGCGTTTTTAATTATTTTTTAGGTTCAGCCAGAGGTGTTTTCTTTTGAGTTATGACGGGTAACTCTTTGGACTTCGTGGCATTTAGCGCTGTGTAACTCTTGTATTTTTCAGGAAGATCAGAATCAGCATAAATGGCCTGCACTGGGCACTCAGGGATGCAAGCACCGCAATCAATGCAAACCTCTGGGTCAATAGTCAACATTTCAGCGTCTTCGTGAAAACAATCCACAGGACAAACGGTAACACAGTCAGTGTATTTACATTTAATGCAGGGTTCAGTCACAATATGTGCCATATAAGTCTCCTTCAGTAGTTTTCTTAATATACCAAATCAATGCACGGGTGTCAATACAGGGACATTTTGATTTTGGGTGCGCACGCGGATCGTACGGCTCAGAAATTTAGTGGTTGGTTGACTCTCCGAACCTTTTCCCTGAACAGCCCTAAACATTTTTTGGGTAAAATAATGTACAAATGCTTTAAAACCGTGTAATTTACGCAAAAAATCACCAACAGAATTGATCGAAATAAACATGTTCCAAACTTGTTTTGGCCGAAGATAAAATTCTTTAAGTCCAATATCAATATGTTCATCAATGTCTTTGTGCGAAAATTGAGGGTAAGATAGCAAGGTGCGCTGCTCTCCGCATTCAGTCAGCCAATCTTTCCAATCCTTGGCCAAAATATAATTATTTTCTTTAGCCCATTTATAAAGGGTTGTGCCTGGGTAGGAGGCCACACCAGTGATTTGGATCGTGTCCAAGGGCATGGATTTGGCAAAATCAATGGTTTTTCGGGCGCTTTCCTTGGTCTCGCCAGGGGCGCCGATCATAAAGCAGCCATGGATGGTAAATCCAAGGCGATGGGCTTCTTTTGAATATTCGTGGGCCATGTCAACGGAAACGCCACCTTTACGGATGACACGCAGATTTTCATCGGTGCCAAATTCAAAACCTGTCATCAGCATACGGCAGCCGGATTGACGCATCAAAGGCAAGAGACTTAGGTCAGTATTCACCCGCATATTGCATGACCAGCTAATGCGTTTATTGATGCCCTTTTCAATGATTAAATTACAAACATCAATTACATGCTGGCGGTCTGCCGCGAAGGTGTCAGTTTCAAACATGATTTCTCTGATTTGCGGATGGAGTTTTAAATCATGTTCCATCTCAGCAACGACCAGGTCAGCCCGGCGGTTACGTAATTTATAGCCATACATCAATTGGGGGTCACGGCAAAAGGTGCAGGCATTATTGCAGCCACGTCCAGTGATCAAGGTCAAAAAGGGGAATTTTTTGCCGCCATCAGGGTACCATTCCGGCTGGATCAATTGCCAGGAAGGGAAGGGGAGCTCATTGACATCGACCTCAGGACGGGGCATGTTTTTTATCACCTTGCCGTCCTTGACCCAGCAAAGCCCTAAATTTTTATCATCAGGCACAGCATTCGCCAGGTCACGCAACGTATAATCATATTCACGGGGTAAGATATAGTCCACCACACCGCGTCCGATTTCAAAAGTATTATCAATTTCAGCAGTGGCATGCTGGCCGACAAAAACGACCTTGCATTTTGCTTGAGTTTTGATGATTTTGGCCTGGTCAATATCAGAATAAATAGAAGGGGTGGTCACATGCATGACCAACAGGTCAGGTTTGAGATTTACTGTTGTTTCAATGGATTCCTCAGTGGTAAAATTACGCGCCGCAGCCTCAACAAAATGGGTGTCATGGCCGGCGTTAATGAGGACTTGCGCGGCAGTCAATAGATATTCAGGATGGCGTTGGACCCGCCCCCGGGACTTGGCCGCCCAACGCGCCACACGTACAAAATTATCGCCAAAAGAAGGGTTAAGAATCACAATCTTCATAATGCTTCTATACTACATCTGACAATTTTTTCCTGCAATACATATTTCAAATTTTACATCCGGTTAAACGTTAAAATGAAAAATGAATAATCCTGTTTAAGGACTAAATCTGTTTTTTATGGTATAATTTTCTCTAATGAAAATATTAATAAGTTTTATGATTTTAATCCTTGCTTTTAGTTCGTGCCGGCAAGCACCCACCCATTATTCAAAATTCCCTTGGAAGCCTTACAGTAAACAGGCTGTTGAGGACTCTGTGGCCCACAAAAAACCGGTAGTGATTGATTTTTTTGCCGAATGGTGCCCCAATTGCCATGAATTAGATGATGTTGTTTTTTCTCGTCCAGACATCCAGGCCAAACTGGCCCAATTCACTACTTTACGGATGGATGTTACCAACCAAGATGATGCCCAGGTTCAAAAAATACTTGAGGAATATAATATTGAAGGTGTGCCAACAGTGATTTTTTTAGACAGGCATGGGGTGGAAATAAATAATTCCAGGGTCATAGGATTTGTCACACCGCAAGAATTTTCCCAGGCCTTGGCGTTGTTAACCATATTTAAATAAACACAACATGGATAAAATTGCATTGGCCATATTTTTGATGATAACTTTCAGTGGAGGCCTTTCTATGTCCCAACAAACCCAAGATACGATTGAAGTTTACGATGCGTCCACTAATTCTACGGTGCAAACTCAAAAAGTGGTAAAAAAAGCAGAGCAATGGAAGAAAATATTGACAGCTTTACAATATGATGTGACCCGTCAGCAAGGGACGGAAACCCCCTTTACAGGGGAGTATGTCAACAACCATCGCAAAGGTGTTTATAAATGTGCTTGCTGCGGGTTGGATTTATTTTCATCGGAAGATAAATTTGAATCCGGTACCGGTTGGCCCAGTTTTACGAGACCCATTAACAAGCTAAATATTGCCTATTTAAAAGACGAGAGCCTTTTGATGAGCAGGATTGAAGTGCATTGCCCGCGTTGCGGTGCGCATTTGGGCCATGTATTTGATGACGGGCCGGCACCAACAGGCAAGCGTTACTGCATTAATTCCGTGGCGTTGAAGTTTGTGGAACAAAAATAAAAACACCCCCAAACCCTCTTTATAAGAAAGAGGGGAGTTAAAATATGAAATTACTATCATTGGTCGTTTTGATATTTTTGATTTCAAAAATAAAAAT
>CAYZLU010000323.1:0-3178 GCA_964479285.1 uncultured Planctomycetales bacterium
GTGCTGAAAGGGTGATCTTAAATTTAGCGGCCCGCCGCCAAGAAGCAGGAACTTATATTGGGGTGTTTCATAATTTGCATAATCCTCATCTTGAAATGATTGATGAAGCAAAGCGCAGAGGGTTGGAAAATATTGTTTTCGAGTCCAGAGGGCAGTTGGATTTTCATACTGTTCATGCCGTCAAAGAATTTCTCTTGGCCAATGATATTGATGTACTTCATACCCATAATTACAAATCAGATATTGTCGGATTTTGGGCGTCACGATGGGCGAACAGAAAATGGATCGCAACCAACCATGGCTGGCTGAACGCAGACCGTAAATCAAGGTTTTATGAAATGATCGACGCCCATGTTTTAAAATATGCTCAAAAAGTCATTTGTGTATCACATCAAATCATGGATGACCTTATTCAAAAAGGCCTTAAAGCGCCTCGCCTTCAAGTCATCGACAATGGCATCCCCATAGAAGAATTTGACCGTGTATTTTCTCATCAGTCCCGTCTGGCATTGGGGATCAAGCCTTTTGAATGCGCCGTTGTCATTGTAGGCCGTTTGTCCCAGGAAAAAGGGCATGAGGTTTTCCTTAAGGCGGCTGCGATAGTCACCTCAAAAGTAAAAAATATGAAATTCCTGATTGTGGGCGATGGACCACTTGAAGGGTTTTTGAAACAAAAATCCCAAGATTTAAGTTTGTCTGACCACGTGGTTTTTACCGGGCCACGTGATGACATGCCTTCTATATATGGCTCTTGTGATATAATAGTCAATGCTTCCTACAGGGAAGGCCTGCCCATGACCATCCTTGAAGCCATGGCTTCTCATTTACCAATCATAGCAACCAGGGTTGGGGGAATACCTCTGGTCATTGAGAACCAGAAAAATGGTGTACTTATTGAGCCGGGTGACCCTCAGGCCCTTGCTTTATCCATTATAGAATTGGAAAAGGACAAACAGAAGCGTCAACAATTTGCCCAAAAAGCGTACGAGGACGTTTGTGACCGTTTTAGTGATGCCCGTATGGCCGATCAATATAACCAGGTTTACGCTCAATGTTTTTAATTTATGAATATATTATTCCTTAGCCCCAGATTGCCCTTGCCGGCTGACACCGGAGGAAAAATAAGGACGCTTAATGTCCTGAAACAAGTGGCCAAAACAAATCATGTCCACCTGTTATGTTTTTCTTTTGAAAAGAATGACCGGGATTACATGGGTGATTTTGAAAAATTAGGGATCCAGGTGACCTTGGTTTCCATAGAAGAACCGAGCCTTTTTCAGAAAATCACAGGGGTCCTTTTTCAATCAATCCCGTTTTCCATCACCAAATATCACACTCCTGGCATGAGACAGGCCATAAAGAAGATTTTGGGGACCCAATCATTCGGTGCTGTCCATGTAGACCATCTTCATATGGCCCATTACACCGATTCTTTCAACAACGTCCCTTGTTTCCTGGATGAACACAATGTCGAATTTAGGATACTTGAACGTTGCTCGGATGTTGAAACAGGGGCCTTAAAAAGATTGCTTTATCGACAGCAGTCTATAAAAATGAAAATCTTTGAGGCCAAGAAAGCAAAAGAATTTAAAGGGGTGTTTGCCTGCTCCTTGGAAGATCAGGGAATTTTGAAAAGCTTGACCTCCGCGACGGTGAATGTATATGTTGTTGCCAATGGTGTAGACACAGAATATTTTCATTCTTCTTGTCATGATTTATCAATCGAGGAAGAAGCCATCGTTTTTACAGGTTCCATGGATTGGCTGCCTAACGATGATGCCATAACTTATTTTTGTCATAAAATCCTTCCATTGATCTGGCAGAAAAAGTCTTCAGTCAAACTTTACGTGGTTGGTAAAAGTCCATCAGCATTGGTCAAGGACATGGCCCAACGTGACCCCCGTGTCATTGTGACCGGACGCGTGGAGGATGTAAGGCCTTATGTCCAGCGTTCAAAAGTTTTTATCGTTCCCTTGCGAATAGGAGGAGGGACGAGGCTTAAAATCCTGGAGGCCATGGCCATGGGAAAAGCAGTTGTTTCCACGACCATTGGGGCCGAAGGAATTGAATGCGCAGATGGTAAAAATATCCTTTTGGGAGACTCTCCCCAGGATTTTGCTGATCAAGTCTTGTTTTTATTAAATAATCCTCAAAAGTCCCAAGAAATTGGTATTGTGGCGCGTAAACTCGTCTGTGACCGGTATGACTGGAACACCATTGGTCAAAAATTAAAAATGATCTACGAAGAATCAATCAGTGGTCAAAAAAAATAATATATTTTTTTCATTAGTATGTTTATGCCTGGCGATTTTCGGGCTATGCGTTGCTTTTAAATTTAAGCATCAATTAAAGAGGATCGCGCTAAAGGCCGCTGTGAGCATAAAGCATAAAATGACAGGCAAGGTCGATCCAAGTCGCTATAACGCCATGACACCGGTTGAGGCCCCGGAGGGAATCGCCATATTCGCAGCTTCCAGTCTTGATCGTATTTTTCAAGATGGTAAGACCCTTCTTAAGCCTGCTTTCAGCAAAATAGCCTCCATATCATTGGCTAAAAATGAGTATGAATCATTCCAGATTGTCGTGCAGTCCCAAATGAGGGGTTTAAACAATGTCGAATTGAGAATTTCAGACCTGATAAACCCCAAAACAGGTGCAAGAATAGATCATGGGCATATTTCATGGAGAGTTGTTGGTTATGTGCAAACGTTAGAGCCTTATTATCCTGTCAAATATGTAGGTCTTTGGCCAGACCCTTTATTGCCTGCTCATAAGGTCACTCTCAAAACGTATACTACACAGCCTTTTTGGGTGACCGTATATACTCCATTTGAAACAACAGCAGGAAACTACCAAGGAACAGTGACAGTACTTGCTGATGATAAAACGATACGAGTAGTCCCTGTTTCCGTGCACGTTTACAATTTTGTCTTGCCCAAAACCAGCCATTTAAAGACTGCTTTTGATTTTTATGGCCAGATCACGAAGACCAGATATCCTCAAATGGACAATGAAAGTGATGAATCTTACAATGCCAGGATAGATAATCTTAATGATAAATATCTTACAACAATGCTCCAATACCGGATGGACCCGGTTTTAAATGTCGATCCTACGTCCCCCACAGAGATGTCTAATGTGGACAGGTATCTCGTCGATGGCCTTAGTAATTTTTCCA
>CAYZLU010000324.1:0-3171 GCA_964479285.1 uncultured Planctomycetales bacterium
GACCCTCCCCTCAAGGGGGAGGGAATAACTCACTTATAACGGCTTAATGATTACATATGGTTTTTCTATAAACATGGAAATTTTTGGGACATTAAGAAATAATTACTTGCATTTGCAACTAATAGGTGGTATGTTTGAATCAGGAAATGTTGCAAATGCAAGTAAATGAAGGGTAAATATGGAAACACCGCAAGAATACAGGAAGTTAGGTCTAGAAGTGGGGCAAGGCAAATACCACGATGAATTGGTTTATGGTATTGGGCTTGTTTATATTTCTATGATTAATGAAATTGGAGATTATCTTAAAGACTATGATCTTACGCCTACAGATATGAATATCCTAATGTTAGTAAAACATCAAGGTGAAGATCAAGGGATCTCCCAAATCGATTTGGGAACAAAATTAATGGTAACGGCCCATAATATGACCAGAGCAATACAGAAATTAGAAGAGAAGTGGTATTTAAAAAGAATCAGTTACAAAAAGGATGCCAGGGTTAAACTCGTGACAATTAAGATCAGAGGGGCACAATTATTAGACAAAATTTGGGCTGGGTACGATAAGAAATTACAAGAACTTGCGAGCAAAGTTTCTGTGGAAAAGCAAAAGATTATGGCCAACCTATTACATGAATGGTTGAACAATAAGGGAGCATAAATGCAAATTCGCACATGTGAAACGCAATCATTTAAAGCTTTGGTCACGACCCAATTTGTGAGTGCTTTTAGTGATAATCTTTTTAAGGTTATCGTTTCATTTTATGCGATTCAGATTTTATTAGGTGCTGGTGAAGTCACGCGTTTTGTCAGCATCATCGGCATCCTTTTTATTTTACCCTTTGTTGTCTTTTCACCTTTTGGCGGCTATTTAGCAGACCGGTTTTATAAGAGAAATGTGATCGTGGTCATGTTTGGGGTAAAGGTGTTGATGGCATTATTGGCGTGCTGGGGGCTGTATCAAGGAAATCTTTGGTTTTTGACCTTTATATTGTTCGCTTTTGAAATTGACAGCGCTTTGTTCAGTCCTTCCCGGGCAGGTTTATTGGCAGAGATTTTGAATGACGAAGAATTATCCAAAGGTAATGGTTACATGCAGATGGCGACCTTTGTGGGAATTATTTTGGGAACAGCTTTAGGCGGAATCCTATTTAAAATATTTCACAGTCAGTTATACATCGTTGGATTTTTGATGACAGCTTTGATGGTCATTGGATTTACCGTCAGCAATTTGATCAAATTAGATAAAATTGAAAGAGTTTTTATCAAAAAGAATATTTATGCAGAATTTGGTCTTGCGTTGAAGGGAATTTATAAAGATCAGGGTTTATTTCTGACAATGTTGGCCTTGGCCTTCTTTAATTTTATTGGATCTATTTTCCAAATGAATATTTTGGTCTACGGACCACATGTCTTACATGTCGGAGAAATCCAGATTAGCCTTTTATTGTTGGCCGTTTCTTTTGGTATAGCTTTAGGGAGCGTGTTTGCCGGTGTAGCTTCTGAAGGTAAGGTTGAGTTGGGCCTCGTTCCGCTAGGAGCTTTGGGAATTTCTTTGCTGACTTTTTTACTTGGGGTAAGTGGTAACTATTATGTTGTTTTGTCTTTCTTGTTTGTCTTAGGGATATGCGGCGGTTTTTACACAGTTCCTCTTAATGCCTTTTTCCAACAATATTCCCCTGAGGAATATAGGGGCATGTATTTATCCGTTCTGGGAATTGTGACAGCCGCGGGATCTTTGGTAGCTGGTGGATTCTTGTGGTTGATTGGAGGACAGCTTGGGGTTACATCAGATAAAATCTTTTTGATCAGTTCAGTATTAGCCTTGATTGCAACAGCTTTTATTTTAATAAAGCTTCCAATAGCCTTCTTAAGGCTTCTTAACTGGTTACTTATCCACACAGTTTATAAGATAAAAACTGTAAATAGGGATCATGTTCCAGAAAAGGGTGGTGCATTATTAATTTCGAACCACATTTCTTATGTGGATGCAGTTTTAATTGCTGCTGTTTTAAAACGACCAGTCAGGTTTATGATGGATCGTAAAATTTTTAATTCGCCCGTTATTCATTTTATTTGCCGTATCGCTCAAGTTATTCCTGTCAATCGCGAGGAAGGCCCTAAAGCAATCCTTTATGCATTGATGCAAGCCCGTACGGCCATTCAGAATGGTGAATTGGTTTGTATTTTCCCTGAAGGTGTTTTAACTAGAACGGGCAATATGCTTCCTTTTAATAAAGGCTTTGAGCATATTATGAAACATTTGGATGCGCCAATCATACCTATCTATCTGGATAATATCTGGCCCAGTATTTTTAGCTATTCTAACGGAAAGTTCTTTTGGAAATTTCCAAAGCTGACCTTATATCCTGTTTCCGTTGTCTTCGGGAAGCCTATGGATTCCAAATCAAAGGCCCATCAAGTCAGGCAAACAATTCAAGAATTAGGGGCTGAAGCCAATATTTTAAGAGGAGCATGGCGTAAGAAACTGCATCTGGCCTTTATCGATGAAGTCAAACGCCACCCGTTTAAGTTTTCGATGGCTGATTCCATGGGTTTGGAATTCACCTATACTAAGACTTTTGCGGGTGTTGTGGCTTTTTCAAAGATTTTATTCCCTAAAGATCGTAGACCGATGGAAACCAATGAGATGGTGGGAGTATTATTACCTTCATCGTGTATGGCTGCCATCTCGAATCTTGCCATTGCTTTTGCTGGCAAGGTCCCTGTCAATCTGAACTTTACCCTTTCAGCAGATGCATTCGCATCGTGTGTCAAACAATGCAATATGCGAACTATCGTCACTTCTCGTGGATTTATAGAAAAGTTAGGCATGCCGCCCAAACCTGAAATGGTTTTCTTAGAGGACATTAAACTTAAAGTAAGCCCTGTCAAAACAGCCCTTTATTTTCTATCTGCACTTGTTTTACCCAAAGAAATATTGAGTGCGTTATTTGTTCGTGGTGATAAAACAAATGTGGATGATGTGGCCACCGTTATTTTCTCAAGCGGATCAACTGGGGAACCAAAGGGTGTGATGCTGACACATGGAAATGTTTTCTCGAATATTGAAGGGGTTTATCAGATATTTAATATTGAAAAAGATGATGTATTAGTGGCAGCTTTACCTTTTTTTCATTCTTTTGGATTTACTGCAACCATGTGTTTTCCAAT
>CAYZLU010000325.1:0-3168 GCA_964479285.1 uncultured Planctomycetales bacterium
ATCAATTTTGGCAGGTTTATACCCTGCCCGTGAAGAATCTCCTTTTAATCCAGGGTCAGCTTCTATGATGGTGGCAATGATAAAATTAGGAACATCCACCTTGACGACCTGGTTTTTGTATAAAATTGTCTCAACCTCCATATTGTCCTGCAAATATTTAATCCCATCGCCCAATAATTGCTTGCTAATAATAGTGTCTTCAAAATTGCTTTGGTCCATAAAATGATACTCGTCACCAGTGACATAGGTAAACTGCATCCGGCGGCGCTCAAGATCTGCATTTTCAAGCGTATCTGCGGTACGGAAGGTCCTCTCCAAGACTGCGTCCGTACGTATATTTTTCAGCCGCACACGCACAAACGCCGACCCTTTACCTGGTTTTACATGATTATACTCAGTCACAAAATAAAGTTGACCATCAACGAGCAATCCAATCCCATTTTCAAGTTCATTAATTGTAATAGCCACTTAACACCTCACATCCTTCCTTGGTTACTAATACCATATCTTCTATCCTGATACCAAACTGATTAGGAATGTAAACACCGGGTTCAACAGTGACAATCATTCCTGCTTCCAATATCCCTGTGCTCTGGCTGGAAAGTCGGGGAGCTTCATGAATGTCCAGCCCCACCCCATGTCCTAAGGAATGGCCAAAATATTTTGCTAAACCAAACTTACGCAAAACTTTACGTGCCTGAGCATCAACTTGTGCACAATTAACACCAGGCTTAATAAGACTGATGGCCTCCCGTTGCGCAAGTGTCAGCGCATCAAAGACTTGCTTTAATCGAGGCGTTATTCTACCCAAAAAGAAATTACGTGTCAAGTCAGACTTATAACCATTAAGATCAATTCCGAAATCCAGCAAGACCACTTCATTGGTACGGATGATCCGGTCCGATGGCCTGGCGTGGGGATGGCAGGAGTTAGGACCGGAGGCAATAATGGGAGAAAATGAGAATTCCGCTCCGTTAGACTTAACAAAACCCTCCAATTTTAACGCCACCTGACGCTCAGATAGCCCTGGCTTCACCACTTTCTTCATAAAATCTATGGCCTTAAAATGCAGCTTTAAACAATTCTTTATCTGGGCAATCTCCCCTTCATCTTTAATTTCTCGAATGGACTCAACCAATCCAGTGGCCGCAATAAGTTTGGGGTTTCTGGGACAAAATTCCTTAAGCTTTTTCCATAAAGCAAAACTGGTATGCCTTTCATCAAATCCAAGTCTCTTGATTTTAAACTGTTTGCAAAGCTTACAAAGTGTCGCACAAGGCATATGGCTATACTGTTTGACAGAAATACCTTTTAGCCCCTGACGGGCTTCCAAAATATACCGGGAATCCGTAATATAAAAAGATTTCGATTTGGTGACCAAAAGCCAAGATTCAGAAGCCGGGAACTGAGTAAGGTAACGGATGTTGCTGTCATTGACAATTAAAAGAGCGTCAATATTTTTATGGCGGGAAAAACTATCAACAAGCTTTTTTAAACGTGTGTTCATCAGTATTTCCAGTCTGATAAAAGGAGGACCCAAACCCTAGTCCGCTAATAGCACAGGAATACCATCTACAATGGGGTAAATATGCCGACAGCATGTGCAAATGATGAAACTCGTTTTTTCATCCGTTTGGTGCTTAACTTCACCTTGACAGGCAGGACAAGCAAGCAACGCCAACAATTTTTCATCAATCATAAGAATAAGAATTTATTTCTTGGATAAATCTACATAACGCAGCTGAAGCTCATAAATAGAGCCGTTGAGCAAATCATCTTCTTCTTTGGACAAATTGCCTTTTGTTTTATCACGCAAAATAACCAACGTGTCGATCAGGAATTTGGCTTGCTTGAGGTTCTTCTCTATTTGATTGGTGACAGGATTTGGCATTTCACCCAAGAAAATCATGGTTTGAAAACCAAGACTGGCAATATAATTAAAAAAATCTAAAGAAGGTTCTGCAGCATCTACCGGATCGGGCCCCGGGGACGGTGCAGAGGACAAAGGCTGTCCATCAGGTCCCAAAAGCCCCCCATCCTTTTCAACACTATCTCCCCAACGATTTTGTAAAGTCATACAGGGCCTTCCTTAAAATTACTGTTAAAAATAATACAAGATCTGCCGTTACATTTATAAAGAGCATTACATTATCATTGGATTTTAAAAAAGTCAATCCTTCGATTGTACCCAATAACCCTACTCTTCCCACGCGGTGTTTTCAATGGATGTTCCCCCAGCTATCTGGCCTTCCATCAGCTTGTCAGATGATCCAGCTGGATCAAACTCAGGGCCATTATTTTGTTTCTTGGGCAAAAAATGAACAGCATTCGCTGTGATACGCACGCGGCTCTGGGTCTTGCCTTCCTTCTCCCAGCGGTCTTGCTTCAGACGACCTTCCACAATAATGCCATTTCCTTTAGTCAAATATTTAGAGCAGTTTTCAGCGGCAAGCCCCCATACCTCCACATCAAAATACGAAACTTCAGTCACCTTTTCGCCATTTTTAGTGTACACACGATTGTTAGCAATAGAGAGACTGCACACCGCTTTTCCTGATGGTATATATTTCATTTCCGGGTCCCGTGTCAAATTACCCATGATGTTTACGCTATTTAAACTCATATACAGTCCTTTCTTTAACAAAAACCATTAAAATAGTAAATCGTTTAATCGTTGACCTTAAAATCAATCTCAACATTAAAGGTATATTCAGGAAGAGTCATGCCTTTTAAAAAATTTGGAAAGGGGCTGGCTTCTTTAAGGCTATGGATAGCGATTTCCTGAAGATGCTCTGAAGCATTTGTTTTTTCCGGTATGATTTGCACATCTTCAAGTACACCATGTATATCTAACAAAAATGTCAAATATACCTTTCCCAACTCTGGCACATCATAATTCTTATTAATTTCTTCCCACATCCTGTTATGGACCATCGTGCTGTAGGCAGTATAAACAGGGTTATTTATTTTATCCGACATAATAGGTATAATGGAAACCCTGCGACTTAACTCCAAGGCACGCATATGTTCAGGCCTGCGTTCATTCTGCATCCCAAAAGGTAACATGGACTTCTCCTTGATCAGGCTCACAGGTACTGAACTTTCGGAAAATATTTTCTGGTTATTACCCAAGTCTAGATGCCTGGCCGGCCTAATTGGATATTCCCG
>CAYZLU010000326.1:0-3159 GCA_964479285.1 uncultured Planctomycetales bacterium
ATAAGCATACCCCAAGGATGTCCACGCCTGTTTATTACCCCCATCAATGGCGATGATTTTCTTGCATATGCGCACAGCGTCATGGTATGAAGCATTAGTGGAATAAGATGTCACACGGACCAGCATCTGCCCCACGATAAATGGCCTTAAAACGAACAATAAGATTCCTATAATTAAGATTGACAGAACCCATCGACGGAAAAAGGCGAATGAGTTTAGAGCATGGTTGTGTCCGTGATCATGGTCGCATGTGCAGGATTTGTCTTGATGATGGGCATGAGGATGTGTCATTATGAAAATTTTTCCAACGTCATTGCGAGCCTGAAAGGCGAAGCAATTGGTTCTTTTGACACCATATCCATTAAGATAA
Source organism: uncultured Planctomycetales bacterium (assembly GCA_964479285.1). Lineage (GTDB taxonomy): Bacteria > Omnitrophota > Gorgyraeia > Zapsychrales > Fredricksoniimonadaceae > JABDGZ01. The sequence goes on from CAYZLU010000326.1 coordinate 371, forward strand.
GGTCACTAAAAAAATCCCGGAAACGATTAGAATATTTCCAACACAAAAACTAATGATCCCCTCAAGGTGTCGCGTTTTTGGGAGCAAATGTTTTAATATGCTTGTTGAGAATCCTATCACTAAAATGGGAAGGCTTTGGCCTAAAGCAAAACTGAAAAATACGATTCCTGAATATAGCAATGAACCTTTTATGGCGATTAAACTAGCAATGAGCAGTAATACAGCCCCACAGCAAGGGCATGCCGGCATCTCCAAAAAAGCAAAAAGCGCCCCAAAAATAAATGCCGAAGGCACGGTCTTGACACTCTTGACCGCACTTTCACAACGTGCACCTATTCCCCCAACGCCAAAAGAGACCAACCCGGCAAAAAACAGGCCGCCTAAAATCATCGAAAGACCCAACACCAGATAAAGATATTGGCTGACCGCCACCAATCTGGACGCAATATGCGCGATCGCCCCGAAAAGCATCCCGATAAAGGTGTACGAAATAATAAGGCCGCAGGAAAAAGCAATGGATAAAAAGAATCCTCTGTGCTTGGTTTGAGAGGTCGAAGAAACAAGACCCAGCAATACCGGCAGACGGGCAATGGTACAGGAACTCAAAGAAGCCACCGCCCCGGCAAAAGCCACGGCAACAAGGACTTCAATCAATGACCCTCTTAAGAGGATATTTTGGATATACGTGACCATTAATAAATTTTTATTTCATCCCACCCATCCTCCCCGGTCAAGGAGGAAGAATTGTGCTGATATTAATTGCTGACGGGGACGTTCCAGATGTCTTTGGCGTATTCGCGGATGGTACGGTCCGAGGAGAAATAACCGCTTTGGGCCACGTTGGTGATGGATTTTTTAGTCCACTCATCTTTGTTCATATACATCCTTGAAACCGCGTCCTGGGTCTGGCAATAAGATTCAAAATCAGCACAAACCAAATAAGGGTCATGTTCCGTCAGAGATTGGATGATGGGGGTAAATAAATTAGCATCGTGGGGACTGAAAAACCCGCTCTGGATGAGCCTAAAGATTTCTTTAAGCATCGGGCTTTTTTCTATGAATTGCCCCGGATGATAACCACCCTGCTTAAGAGTTTCTACCTCATGGGCCTTGAGACCGAAAATAAAAATGTTCTCATCCCCCACCTTCTGGGCCATTTCAATGTTAGCACCATCCAACGTACCGATGGTCAGCGCCCCGTTCATCATGAACTTCATGTTACCTGTCCCCGAAGCTTCTGTCCCGGCGGTGGAAATCTGTTCTGACAGGTCACTGGCCGGAAATATCTTTTCCGCCAAAGACACCCTGTAATTCTCCAGAAATATCAGACGGAGTTTATCATTCACGCTTTTATCATGGTTGATGACATCCGCGATGCTATTGATAAATTTGATCGTTAATTTGGCCATGTGGTATGAAGGGGCAGCTTTACCACCGATCATAAATGTACGGGGATAAATAAATTCTTGAGGGCTGTGCTTCAAACGTAGGTATTGCGCAATAATATAAAAAGCAAAAAGAACCTGGCGCTTGTATTCATGGATGCGTTTGATCTGAACGTCGAACATAGACCCCGGGTCCAAGTCAATACCCATATTGGATTTGATATAACGAACCAAGGACTCCTTATTCTGCTTTTTTATTTCTTCCCATCGCTCACGGAAAGCTTTATTGCTTTTAAAGGTATTGAGCTTTTCTAACCTGTCAAGGTCCATGACCCAGCCGTCCCCCAGCTTTTCCATCAGCAAGGTCGATAACCGTGGGTTGGCCTTCAAAAGCCATCGACGCTGGGTGATCCCGTTGGTTTTATTATTGAATTTTTCCGGGTAGAACTCATAAAAATCTTTAAATAACTTCTCTTTAAGAAGATCAGAGTGCAATTTCGATACCCCATTGACAAAAGAGCTCCCTACAATGGCCAAATATGCCATGCGTACCCTTTTGGGATGGCCTTCCTCGATGATCGACATGCGCTTGAGACGGTCATTGTCACCGGGATATCGCAGGGCAACGCTTCGCAAAAAATGGGCATTGATATCATAAACGATCTGCATATGACGGGGTAAAAGCTTCTCGAAGAGTTCGATGCTCCAGCATTCCAGGGCCTCAGGCATCAGGGTATGGTTCGTATAAGCAAACACCTTGGTTGTAATGCCCCAGGCCGTTTCCCATTCAAAACCATACTCATCAAGCAAAAGCCGCATGAGTTCTACAACACCCAAGGTGGGGTGCGTATCATTTAATTGGATGGCTATTTTCTGAGGCAGATCATTTAAGTCAGGATTTTCTGACTTAAAACGCCGCAGAATATCAGACATGGAAGCCGCGGTAAAAAAATATTCCTGTTTTAGACGCAATTCTTTGCCCTGGCTCCTTTCATCCGAGGGATACAAGACCTTGGAAATGTTTTCTGAAAGGATTTTCTTATAAACGGCGTGTTCATAATCGCCGGATTTAAAATAATCGAAATCAAACTCTTCCGTCCCCCTCGCTGACCATAGCCGCAAGGTATTGACGACGTCGTTCTTATACCCTGCAACAGGAAAATCATAAGGGACCGCAAGCACATCATGGGTATTGACCCACTTATGTTTAGGCAGGCCTTTTTGGTCGTAGTCTGTCTGGGTATTGCCATAAAAACGAACAGTGACAGTATTTTCCGGCCGCTCGAATTCCCAGGGGTTCCCGGTACGCAGCCATTCATCCGGAAGTTCTACCTGAAAACCATCCTTGATCTTTTGGTTGAATATCCCATAGTCATAACGGATGCCATAACCATGGGACGGCAC
>CAYZLU010000327.1:0-3156 GCA_964479285.1 uncultured Planctomycetales bacterium
TTCCCTGCCCAGCCCCTGGAAGCGCGTCATCTCATCCCCGCATGATCTGCGCAAATATTTCTTTGAGCTGATAGACAAGGAAATCGCCTTCCAGCAGGCGCAGAAAAACGGTAGTATCATTATCAAAATGAACGCGCTGGAAGACACCCAGATTATCGAAAAATTATATGCGGCCTCCCAAGCCGGTGTTAAAATCAGGATGATCGTGCGCGGCATCTGCGCCCTGGTGCCGGGGGTGGAGGGATTAAGCGAGAATATTGAAGTACGCAGCATCGTGGGCCGTTTCCTGGAACATTCACGCATTTTTTATTTTAACAATAATGGTAATGGCCGTGTATTTTTGTCCTCAGCAGACTGGATGACACGTAATTTTGACCGCCGTATCGAGCTTTTATTTGAGATCACCAAGCCTGAGATCAAAAGCCATGTGCAATTTATCCTGGACAGTTATTTAAAAGACACCCGTAAAGCCAGGCTTTTAAGGAACGACCGCAGTTACGGCCGCGTTAAAAAAGAAGGCGAAACGTTCGACGTGCAGGAATATTTTATCAACCACTATACAAGATGAACTACTACATCGGCTTAGACATAGGTGGTACCAAGATCGCCGGGGCGCTGGTTTCAGCGGCAGGCCAGATTTTGACGCGTACCAAGACATCCACCCCTAAAAGGGTCAAGTCCAAAGATATTTATGCTTGCGTGACTGATGCCATTGATGAGTTGATCCAGACTGGCGGCATTAAACCAGCATATATCAAAGGTATCGGGGTAGGTGTTCCGGGTATTGTGGATACCCGCAACCACCATATTCTCGCGGCCCCGAATATCGCCCTGACAGGGTTCCCTTTAAGCGCTTCCCTAAAACAGAAATTTCATATGCGGGTGATGATGACCAATGATGTCAACGCCGGGCTGTTAGGAGAGGCTTGGCTGGGTGCTGCCAAAGGACTGGCACATGTCGTTGGTATTTTTCCTGGGACCGGTGTGGGCGGTGCAGTTATCATCAATGGTAAATTGCTCTTAGGCGCCCAGGGCGCTGCCACAGAGTTAGGTCACGTGATCGTAAGCCTGGAAGGTCCCCTGTGCCATTGCGGCAATCGTGGGTGCCTGGAGTCATTGACCAGCCGTTGGGCCATTGAACGCGATATCCGCCTGGCTGTGAAAGCCGGTCACCGGTCCATCATCGCTCAACTTAATGATGGCCGGTTAGATATGATTAAAAGCCGAATTTTAAAAGAAGCATTGATCAAGAATGATGCGGTCGTCAAATCAGTCATCGCCAAAGCTGCTGTGGTCCTGGGCAAGACAGCCATTTCTTTAAACCATACGTTTAATCCACAGGCCATTATTTTCGGCGGGGGAGTGATCAAGGCCTGCGGGGACTTTATCCTGCCTATAATAGTAAAAGAAGTCAAGGCTGACCCTTTTTTCAAGAAATTTAACACCTGCCGTATTTTACCTTCCAAATTAGGTGATGATGCCGTAATTCTGGGTGCCGCACGTTTAGCCCAACAATCTTAAAATCAGTCGTATAATCTTGCCCTTCTGCCATTTTTTTATATGGTATACTTGAACTAGGACAAATAAGAATTCAAACAGAACATTGAATTTTTTGAAGGATAAATAATAAATAAATCATGTCAACAGGTATCGTCAGAATTAGTCTCGTTTTGTTTCTCGTGGCGGGTGTGGATACAGCTTTTGCCACTACTGACATTACGATCACTGTCCAACCCTCCAGCCAAGTGGTCATGGCGGGACAGAGCACGGCCTTTTCGGTGTCGGCCACTTCTACTGGAAAATCTTCATTAACATATCAATGGACGGAGAGTGTAGACGGTGGGAAATCATATTCACCAATCATCGGGGCCACTGGTGTTTCATATACCGCCCCTCCAAGCACAAGCAGTGGTACCATTTTTGATTGCGTGGTTACTGATAGTACAGGTAGTGTGAAAAGCAGTATAGGGAGATTTACGGTCAATCCTTCGCCAGTTAGCGAAGCTGTATATGAAGGGCAAAGCGCGACCTTTACGGCAGGGACCATGGCAACATCTCCAACCTACCAATGGATGAAAAGTGTTGATGGCGGGGTATCATATTCAGTGATCCCCGGGGCCACCAGTGCTTCATATACTACTGTGGCAACTACAATGTCAGATAGCGGCACTCAATTCGATTGCGTGATCACCACTAGCGCTGGTAGTGTGATAAGTAGTGTGGCGGTTTTGACTGTCGATCCTGTCCCCATTTGTCCGACGGTCATTCCGACGTCCTCTCTTGTTGTTAATGTGAAAGATACAGGAGCCAAGGGTGATGGGGGCACTGATGATACGGCAGCAATTCAAGCCGCTGTAACCCAAGTAGGCGGGACAGGAGGGACAGTGTATGTTCCGGATGGTACGTATATGATAAATGCCCTTACCAGTATTAAACTTAAGAGTAATATGACCCTTTCATTGTCTCCTGATGCGTTTTTTAAAGTGATACCAAATAGTGCGACTGGTTATTCTGTTATAAGCATTATTAATGTTTCCAATGTCAACGTGATAGGTGGAAACCTGATAGGGGACAGATACAAGCACTTTATTACCGCGGGGGGTCCCCTTGGTGAATGGGGTATGGGAATAGAGATAGAAGGTACAAGCAGCAATGTGGTAGTTGAGGGTGTGACGGCAACGGAATTTTGGGGGGATGGTTTCTACGTGAGCGATAATAATCCCTCCTCTAACATCACTTTCTGCGGGGTCACTTCCGATAATAATCGCCGTCAAGGGGTATCAATAACTTTGGCAAATGGGATTATCATTGAGAATTCCATTTTTGAGAACACCAATGGGACGGCTCCTGAGTGTGGCATGGATGTTGAACCAGATTCAGGCCTAGGGTATCATGTTAACAATTTGCGAGTCGAGAACTCAATATTCGAACATAATCTCAACGCGGGAATTTGTTTATCACCCTGGGCAAATCCTGTGACGAATGTAAGTGTCAATAACAATATTATCTCTGCCAATGCCGGTGGCATAACGCTTTTTGGCAGCAGCGGGTCTTTAATAACCAATAATGCCATCAGTGATAGCAATGAATGGGGAATTCTATTGGAAAAGGGTTCTGGCGGAAATACGGTGACTGGAAATACCGCGACCGTCTCAG
>CAYZLU010000328.1:0-3155 GCA_964479285.1 uncultured Planctomycetales bacterium
ACCTAAATTTATGGATTATAACGCTGATCCATTAAGATGGTATGGGACGGATGTTCAATATCAATATTTAGTTGATTGGGGCTTGTACGTATCTAACAGAATTTCATTTCAAGTTTGGGACGCCAGAAACCCCCAAAGCGCGTTAAAGGAAATGAATAAATACCGCCATGTACACGAAGTCCCTGTTTATTACGATCCCGCGGACCCGCAGCAGGCAGTCCTTGAGCCTGCGAATGTGGGGGACATTCTTATACCGTTAATTATAGGAGTATTGTTGGTATTTTGGGGCCTGGTATTTTTATTGGATCAATCCCGAGAAACCCATGCTCGGGAGATCATCGATTGTCTTCGCCAGGGGAATCAATACCAAAAACAAGGAAGATTCGACCATGCTCTTGCCGAGTTTGATCATATCATCGCCATAAACCCAACTATCGCCCAGGGGTACAAAAGCCGGGGGGCTTTAAACTTACAACAAGAAAATTGGGACGAGGCCATCGCTGACTTTGATCGGGCCATTAGCATTGATCCTACCGACGCGTTCATCTATTTTAACCGTGCCAACGCGTATTTGGGCAAAAAGCAATACTCCAATGCTCAGTTAGATATAAAAAAGGCCACGGAGATGGGAATTCAAGTCAATCCGAGAATTTTGGAAGAAATTAAAAAAGGCCTCTAAATCCCCATCAATCTCTCCCCTGAAACTATTTGGCAGTCCTTCCTGTCTAATTAAGTGAAGGGTTGGCGGGTTTATATGATACAATACAAATGGAGCAGGGTTTTGGGGACAGCAAGGAGACCAGTATGCGAAAAAAATTGAAGGTATTGTTTGCCGTTTTGATCATAAATTTGTTCATTATGCGGCCCATTTCATCTTATGCCGATGGGCATGATCATGATGGAAATCAGCATGGTCATGATAGCGGTCATAGTCATGATGGCGGTCACGATCATGGTCATCATGATCATTCGTACGTGGGCATTAATTTTTCTGTATGGCCTGACAACTACTATTATAGTTCTCCTTATTACCCGCCAGCAGATGAGGTGTTTGTTTCTCCCCCTGTTTATCAACCGGTTGCCATCAATGGGACAACATATTATTTAAACGATGGTAATTATTACGCGTATAATGGTTATGGTTACCAAGCGGTCGCGCCGCCGGTACAAGTCATTCAACCGCCAATTGTCGCTGATCAAGACCAAGGCGCGCCAGATTCCTTCACCATTAATATCCCCAATGATAAGGGCGGCTATACATCGGTCACCCTTAGAAAATCAGGGGATGGTTATGTAGGGCCACAGGGGGAGTATTATCCGAAATTCCCCGCGGTTTCCCAGTTAGAGGTCATTTATGGAAAATAAATATTAGATGCAAGCGCCATTAAAACTTCCTGCCCCTAAAACAAAGATCGTTTGCACCATTGGCCCCTCTTCGTGCGCTCTTTCCAAACTTGAAGAGATGATGGAAAGCGGGATGAACGTGGCACGGCTTAATCTTTCGCATGGGGAATTTAAGGAGCATGCGAAAAATATTCGCAATATCCGCGAGGCCGCTTCCAAATCACGGCGCATGGTCAGCATCCTTATAGACCTCCCTGGTGTCAAAATGCGCATTGGTACCCTTGAAGGCGGATCAGTTACGCTTAAAAAGGGCAGGGAAGTGGTACTTACGACGCATGTTGTACGTGGCACCCAGTCACTAATTCCAGTTGAGTATAAACAGCTCCATAAAAATGTTGCCAAGGACCAGGTCATTTTCCTTAATGACGGGTTTATCCAATTAAAAGTAGAAAAGATCTCCGGCCATGATGTGCATTGTAAAGTCTTGATTGGCGGAGAACTTCTTTCGCATAAAGGGCTTAATCTGCCTGGGGCGAAGTTAAATATCAATCCAATCACGGACAGGGATTTAGATATAGTTGATTTTGGATTAAAGCATGGAGTCAATATTTTTGGGCTTTCATTCATCGAGAAAACCAAAGATATTCTCAAGGTGAGGGAGTTTGCGAGAAGAAAGGGGCACCATGTTTATTTGGTGGCCAAAATTGAACGCCGGGGGGCGATCGAGAATTTTGATGAGATACTCAAAGCAGCGGACGCAGTCATGGTTGCCCGGGGAGATTTGGGGGTGGAAATCCCCATTGAAGAGGTGCCAGGCATCCAAAAGAGGCTCATTCAAAAAGCAAACATCCTGGGACGGCCAGTGATCACCGCGACCCAAATGCTGGAATCAATGACCCATAATGTACGGCCGACACGCGCAGAAGTCAATGATGTGGCCAATGCCATATTAGACGGCACAGATGCCATTATGCTTTCCCAGGAAACAGCCATCGGCGACTATCCTGTTGAGACAGTGCGCATGATGGCCAAAATCGCCGTGACCACTGAATCCCAGCGTGAGGAAGGTCATTTGTCTGATGATGAGGGCATACAGATTGATAATAAAATCGCCCAAAGCAGTTTTTTGACAGTCACCGATGTGACATCGTTAAACGCAGTCCGTGCAGCCCAGGAATTAGGGGCCAGGTATATACTCTCACCGACGAGCAGCGGAAGCACCACGCGGCGGATCGCCAGGTTCAAGCCGCATTGCTGGGTTTTGTCCTTTAGCACGCACCCCAAGGTCTGTGATTTCTTAAATTTTTCTTATGGGGTACAGCCGTTCTTTTTGGCGAAAAGGATGACCCATGACCCTCACGCGATATTCAACAATCTTAAAAAGCACCATTTGGTAAAAAAAGGCGATACCCTGATTTTTACCGAACGCAGATTGTCCCGCCATCCCGGGGACACTGATTCCCTAAGCATAGTGAAACTGTAATTTAAAGTTCAATCAGTCAGGGCCAAGCACCAGGGTAAAATGAAGTTAGCCAGAGGAAGTATCATTAAAATACCTAACCATGCTGGTTTATTGCATGCTTGAGCAATGCCCATCCATATAAGTACAAAAATAATAATACTGGCAATGCATGCTAAGAATAATAACCATCCGGGTATATGCCCGATAATAGCAATAACAGCAGGTGCCAGCAATAAAACGGACCACCAATCTGGTTTACGCCCGATTTTGCACATTAAATACCAATGAACAACAGGTACCCAGGCCATCCACACATTAGGCGTGCCGCTTTTTTTGGCCAAGAGATAAA
>CAYZLU010000329.1:0-3153 GCA_964479285.1 uncultured Planctomycetales bacterium
TTTGAATGATAGCGTAAAGGGAATCTTCTTTATGAATTTGGGAGAGCATTTAAAGGCCATTGAGAATAAGGCAATGGTCACAGATGGGGCAATGAAGGTCGTTATTCAGCCGCATCATTTGAATACTACTGAGGTCATTCCGCCTGGTGGTATTGATTTGAACGCTAAGAATATGAGCTTGGATATTGCTGGTAATGGTATTGAAATGAAATTCGACCCCGCTATGGTCGCTGAATTTAGGCATGGAAATTTTTCAGGTATTGTAGCCAACATTATCCACATCATTCCTATCAAAAGTGCCTTACCCATGATGGGATTAGCTTCCGCATCAAATTAAAAATAATTTCCCTTTCTTGTCTTCTAAGCCAGAAATCCTATAATAAAATTATCTCTTTGAAGGTTATTAATGAGGTCAACTAATGGTAAGGGATTACGGTTTTATCATTCCAAGGGAAATTGACGATTTTTTTCGTCGGGCCATGATTCCAGAGTTTCCTTCCCTGTTTAAAAATAATCCTGGTGATGTGTTTCAAGATTCGTATTCCTGTGATGATTTTACCGTCCAGGTTCTGTTTCCCAATGATACAGAGTTATTAGGTGAGGCGGATTTATCCATTAAAGATTTAAAATATATTGATTCCAGATTCCAACACGCAATAGGTAACTGGTTAATGGATAAGAAAGCTCGGGGAGACGATGAAATTGCAGGGAAACTTGATAAATTGGCTAAAGATATTTACGGTCAGCGTAAAGTCAGAAGTAATGATTATAGAATTTTGCTTATCAACTTAAAAAGTTTGAGTGCTCTTAATTATGACGTCTATTTTAAAGAGGCGAATAAAGAGAAGGAGCTTGCTTTTCGTCTTATAGAAAATCTCGAATATGACGAGGATAAGCGTAGCTTCATTGCTTTTTTAGGAGAAAATATTATTGGAGAGAATTTAGTTCCCCATGTGGTCAATGACGATGGTGAAGGGCCAGAAAGCATCTATACCACCAAGTCGCCTAATGACCTGTACCCAAAACAAGACAGGTATGAATTTAACATGAGGCAATACTTGGCCACTATTAAGAATAATAAGAAGACCATCATAAAAACGGGCGGAGATTATTTATTGAATCAGTTCGGTTATCGGTCACATTATGAACAATTTAATCAAAAGTATCGTAATAAAGACGCAGAGCGTTTGATTTGCACGTATAAGAAAATATCCCAAGAGTATGGGATAACTATCCAATGTCTTAAAGGAACCGAATCATTGAAGAAGGTGCGTGACAGATTTTATTCTACCCATTTTTCGAAGAATACCGACAATGCGACCGTTCCCAAATCAGAAATGGATGCCTTTGTTATAGAGTTAGCCAGGTTTATAAAAAATACGGGGGAGAAAACGTATCAAAATGAAAAAATGTACACGAGCAAGGCCAGAGAATTTATTCGTAAACATGGTTTTAATGAAGTTAAGAGTGTCTATGACGGTGAGCTAAGTAATATGGTGGGAGAATTTACCTTCAAAGATTTAACCGTTTTGATAAAAACGCCGTCATAAACATCCACATACACTTTTAAAGACATAAGTTTGCACTTTTAGTGCTCCAAACGTCACTTCGAGTGTCCTGCCAAATTTCCTAATTCTTACCACTAAGTGATCATAATTCGTTACCACCGGATTTGCTAATCTCTTACCACTCAAGCAACCCTAACGGAGCGAAGCGACGATCAAAAACATCCTTTAAAAGAACATAAATATAAACAATACTGCGGGCAAAATTTAGTTTTGGTTTTTTAGCTTCTTTGATGTAACCTTGCGCATATTCTCGCCCTTTAATTCGATAGTATAGGCATTATGGACTAGCCGGTCAAGGATGGCATCGGCTAAGGTTGCATTGCCAATAACTTCATGCCAATTCTTGACGGGCAGTTGGCTTGTGACAATGGTGCATTGCCTGTTATAACGCTCTTCCATGACTTCTAAAAGATCCGTGCGTTCAATATCTCCCAGCATGCTTAAGCCCCAATCGTCAATGACCAGCACATTCGTTTTGGCTAAAGAACGCATCATTTGATTGTACCGGCCATCACCACGAGCCACAGCCAAGTCATTCAATAACCGTGACGCTCGTGTATATGCGGCACTTCTGCCTAAAAGACAGGCTTTATGGGACAAGGCACAAGCTAAAAAACTTTTGCCCACGCCACAAGGCCCCGTGATCAGGATGTTTAAATGATCGTCTAGCCATTGGCCTGTGGATAATGTCTTAATCAAGGATCTGTCTAATCCTTTATGATTCTCATAATCAATATTTTCAAGACAAGCATCATGCCGTAGGCGCGCGTAGCGCAACCTGGCCGCCAAGCGACGGTTATCCCGTTCTGTTGACTCCCGATCGATCAAAAGTCCCAGGCGTTCATCAAAACTTAATTCTTTGGCTTGGGCGCTGTCACGTTGTTCTTGAAGGCCTTTTAGCATCCCATACAATTTTAATCCCCGTAACTTGTCTTCTGTTTGTATTGATAACATTTGTTGTTCCTTTCATTGATTTAATGATTAATTTTCAGACCCAAAATATTCGCCTCCTCGAATATTCTCATGAGCTATGTTGATCTGTTGGGGCCTTTTGATAACCATCTGCTGGTCTAAGCCTGACTTTAAAATATTAGCCACACTTGTATACGAATAACCGCCAATGGCCAATGCCCTGGCACAAGCGTTTTCCAGACGGGCAATAGGATAATTCTTGGCCACGCGTATGATTCCAAGACAGGAACGATACCCCTGCGGCGGGTATTTACGGTCTTCTAAAATATGTTCCACCAACTCCTTGACCTTGATGCCAATATTCCTGGCCTGCTCAATGAGCTTCTCAGCCGTGACTCCCAAGACCTCCTGATGCGCCTTGGGCATATGTTCTTCTTGAGTGCTATAGCGCATCTGGGGATCTTTGGCATGACTGGCCACTCGTTTATTATTGTAAAAAATCTCAACCACATGCCGTGTATAACGAGCATAAACCGTCTGATGCGCCATAACATAAGGCACACTGTAATAATATTTATCCAACTCAACATGGTAATCCATATTGACGGTAAGTTTTTTCCATTGAGCGAATTCCCAAGGATGCTCTGGCAATGATTTGAGCGCCGCCTTCTCA
>CAYZLU010000330.1:0-3143 GCA_964479285.1 uncultured Planctomycetales bacterium
CCAATTTAAACCGTAAACAAGACGCTATTAATTTTGAACAGGAAAACCAGGGTGTCAAAGATTTTATGGGTACGGTTGATAGCCAAACCTTAAAAATGTAGGTGATATGGATATTGTCATTAACGCTGTTAAAACTGATTTAAGCACGGTATTGAGTACGGGCCAATTTATGCTGGTTTCCTTGTTTGTTTTGGCCGTGTTTATTCAATATATCGGGATATTAAGCCACAGCGTAAATTGGATGGACGTGATCATAAAGCTCATTATTGGCCTTATACTCTTACAAAATTATCAATGGATCATGGACACGACCTACGCCATCATCACCGGCATTGACCAAAACATTAATCCTAATCAGGATTTTGTCAGCCAATATGCGGCCATGAGTACCAACATGCAACAGCAGTTTCAAAATAATACCCAACAGAGTATTGCCTCCCAGGTGGGTAACGCCATATTTGGTCGATTCTCTCTGCATAATTTAATCATCAATTTATCGTTTATCTTTTATGCTATTGTCTCAAACATCATGGAAAGTATCAGATATTCGATTACTGGCATTTTATATAAACTCGGGCCTGTTTTGGTTCCGTTGATTCTATTCCAATCAACGGCCAAGGTGTTAAAGGGCTGGTATGCCAGTTATGTTTCGGTGCTTTCCTGGCCTATTCTTTGGCACATAGTTTTGGCCATCGCTGTCGCCTTAAGTAATCAAATAGGCTCATCCGGCCAGGGCATTGAGCAATTTGCCTGCCTTAATCTGGCAATCTGCTTTGTCCTTGTTTTTTCACCGTTTATTGTCAATAGCATGGTCGCGGGTGTTGGTGCTGGTTCATCAGCCGCGGTGAGTGGTCTTATGTCAACTCATCAACTATCAAACACAGTGACAGGCTTCTATAAAGACGCTATTAAGAGTTTTAACACGTCAGGAGCACAGCCGGGGACTCAAAATCCAACCACATCACCAGGCAAATTCAAGGATTTTATGACAGGCAATGATGATGATAATCCAGAGGAATAAAAGATGAGTGAACTGATCTTTAATAGAATCCTGTTAGAAAAATACAACCAGACTTTAAGCATCATTCTGATCATCAGCGTAGCACTTAATTTATTCTTATCTGTGATTTTTTTAGGTACGATTAATAAACCGACCTTAATTGTATATTCAGAGGAAGGCTCCATTGGTGTCTTAAAGTCTAAGAATTTCAAGGTAGATGAAGCTCTTATAGATGATTTTACCAAGATGATGGTAGGGCAATACCTTAATTTTACATCTACCTCATTGCCACAACAAATTAATGGCATCAGTCCATATTTATCTGTGAAAGCCAAACAAGCTATATTGGATGCCTATAAACACAATCAATTGACCATTGAAAAAGAGGGGATAGGACAGCAGTTTGTGATAAGTAGCATACAAGTCACTAAAAAGAGCAATCCTTATTGGGTTGAGATCAGCGGCCAGCGCACCTTATATGTCAATGGGAACAATAAAACCGTTCCCATCACATACATTTTTGAAATCAAAAAGATAAAGCCTAATGAATCTAACCCTTATGGATTGATGCTAAACGATGTGATCCAAAAGAAAGAAAACCCTCTATGAAAGAAGTATCGGTATTGATATTTATGTTGCTCTCATCACTGGTCTGGGCTCAAGAGGACGGACGGTATTTGGATGATGGCAAGGTGGTCTATGAAGCACCACTTGAATCAGATGTATTGAGGGTCAACACGACCTTTGGTTTTTGCACGGTGCTGGCATTTAAAGAAAAACCGGTCTTGGTCACGGTTGGCGATAATTCGCTCATTCAAATTGAAATCCCTCAAAACTCCAAGAATGTCGTTATAAAACCTATCCAATCCACAGGCGAAACGAATCTATTCGTGTTTACCAAAAGCCAGAGATTTAATTATAAGGTGGTGATTGCCAATCAATCAAGCGCTGATTATGTGCTTGATACCAAGGACTCTATTCCTGATAACAATATTAATAAGCCTAAGGGTGTTGATATTGATGAGCTTTTAAAGCTTGCTCGTAATTATTCTGTTCTAAAAAGTTTTAGGGCTGTAAATGACCGTAGATTATTTCATAAGGATTTATTCTATTTTTACAGCTATCCAAAGCTAAAAGTCGATTTTATAGAAGCTTTTTTCAATAAACTGCCCAATTATTTGATTCTTCATGTGGTCATTCATAACACCACCAACCATTCCTTGACCCTGGTTGAGAAAAACACGCACGTACTGATAGTTCAAAAGGAATTTACTCCACAGTATATTTTATTTGATACCAATAAGATCAAAGCACAAAGCCAAACCAATGGCTGGCTGGTATTGGAAGATACATATGTTTCAATGGAGAACAAATTTGAATGCCAAATCGGCATAAAGGACAATTATGTTTGGGATTAGATTGTTTAGGGAAGATAACAAAGGCGGCAAGCGCCCTACAGTGGTGGGCCTGATTGTAGGCGTTATAGTAATTGTCCTTTTATCGACTTTATCCAGTCCGAAAAAACTCCATGCCCAAAAAGTGTCTCACCAAAGCATTCTCAATGAGAAAGACGTCATTGAAGCGGCCAACAATTCTTTTCAAGATCAAGGCACCCGCTTTAATTTTGATTATGCCCAGGATTTAGGGCCAGCCAAGCCAACTTTTTCGTCTGAATTTAATTTCGGGTATAATCATAATGTTGAACCTGCTGTATCAACCAAAATGATCGTCTTTGACGACACTAAAGATTTTAAATCTTCAAAGCTCATACCTTTAGGCAGTATGGTCAAATGCCTGTTGATCCATAATATTGTGACTAATAATTTCGAAGCGCCGGTGATCGCCCAGGTATGGGAAGATTTTTATTTTGATGGTGTGCTTTTGCTCCCCTTTGGGACAAGGATTTATGGTACGGCATCTGCCGGCAGGCAGAGGGATCGTGTGACTGTTAAATTCCATGATATTGTTTTTCAAGATGGCACAACGATTAAGATTGATGCCCTTGCTTTAAGCAAGGACGGCTCCGGGGGGCTGACAGGTACGGTAATTGATGACACTACAAAGAAGACAATTATTGGTATGGCTTTGAATTTATTAAGCGGTATCGCTTTAGGCTTCCAACAGACGACAACCAATGCGTTGA
>CAYZLU010000331.1:0-3143 GCA_964479285.1 uncultured Planctomycetales bacterium
AAATCCCCCCCACTGGCCAAACGTGGACCTGAAAATGGCTACGCACGAAGTATTAAAAAAATCCATGCTTCTCTCGGGCCCGTTAATGACAAATGCGTATAAACTGTACATCTGCGACATTTCAATCATCGAACGGTGCGATTCCAATCTCCCTGCGATCGCCGCAACTTTAGGGTCCCTCTTGTTCTGCGCTAACAATTCGACCTGACAATCCTTAACCCAGTCTTTTGGCACGATGCAATCTGAATCGGTAAACAGTAAAACATCCCCCTTGCTGTTCTTTGCCCCTTCATTTCTGGCAACGGCCGCTCCCTGGTTTTCCAATAAACGGATATATTTGCATGGAAAACCTTTGATGACATCCTCAATGGCCCCAGATTCAGGGGAATTATCATCAACAACGATCACCTCAAAATCTTTGTAGGCCGTATCAAAGATAGATGTTAAGCATTGATAAACTTTCTCCTTGCCATTATAAACAGGGACAATAACCGATACCATGTCTCACCATTCCACCAGTCTTGTAAAAAAATCCTGGATCGTAATCGCATCAATATCACCCGTAATGCAAAAAGCGCTTTGATACGGTTCCGGCCATGTACCTGGCGGATTATTTTTCTGCCAACCTGAGACTTCGCCTAATGTCGTGATCCATATGGCAGGCTTTAAAGATTTGGCTTCTTTAATTAACTGCATTAAAACTTCTTTTAATTCAAGAAACCGTTCAGGGTGAAGCTGCAAGACCATGACTTCCCTGCTTCTATGACAAATGCTCAACATAGTGCTCCATACATGAAGAATCTCAGCCGCTTTCATCTGTTCCCTGTCTATCATAATGTCATCATCCGGCAGTGACACAGGGATTTCTATCAACTGTTCTATTCTATAGGGTCTCGCCAAATTCTTCCGATAGGGCTGAGGCTGATAAAAGTCCCTGATCCACTGGGAATGTTTATGGCCGTCCCCATAAACTTCTTCCCAAATAATTGAATCACTGCTGTCAAATTGAAAACATCCTGTCTCCATAAGGATTCTTTTAGTGTGTTCGTTAAACCGAAGATAAGGGCAACGAAAGCCTTTAAAAGAAAATCCATGCCTTTCAAATATTCCTACAGCCTTTGTTATTTGGGTCTTTTGCTGTTCGTACTGAAGTTTAGAATGGTCCGTATGCACAAACCCATGTATGCCCCACTCGATGATTTCTGGACTTATTGTCCTTAAATGTGTAACATATCGGTCCAATAGCACCGCCGGGATAAAAAACGTCCCTTGGACTTCATGCACTCTAAGGCAATCCGCATATTGACGGATGATATTCATTTGTTTAAATGGAAAAAAAGAAAAACGGCGCTGGATGGAAATCAAACGCCTTGCCCATTTTGAAAAACCCCGTGAAAAGAATAAGAATTTGATCCCGTTGACTTTATTCATTTCTGCATTACGCCCCCAATGATTTCATAACAAAAGATGTCTTATGAAGAATGTCCTTAGAAAATTCCTTGAAGCCTTTCGCTTGATAAAGTTTATAAATATATCCCATGGCGACAACAGGATTTCTCAGGAATTGCCGGACTTTCTTTTTTCGAACGAGATCGATTGCATGTAGCACATCTTCCTTAGTACAACCTTGGTATTCCAAAACAAAACTGTTATTGGCCTCAAATAGATCCCATTGCTTGGTCTTTAACCACCCGTTTTTGATGGATTCTTGATAAAATTCAGTACCCGGTAATGGAGTGGCAATGGACACCTGGCATGAATTCAGGTCATAAGAAAAGGCCAGATCAATTGTCTGGTGCATATTCTCCGGTGTTTCATTAGGAAGTCCTAAACAAAATGAACCAAGGCGCAATAGCCCCAACTTTTTGCAGTTTTCAATCAACAATTTTATCCGCTCGATCTTAACCGGCTTATGCACGGCTTTTAGTACAGCAGGCGCCACCGATTCGATTCCAAATTTGACCCCAATGCACCCGCTCTTTTTCATGAGGGCCAAATGTTCATAGCTTATGTTCCAATCAACCCAGCAAGACCAATTGATCTCAATCCCGGATTGAATTATGGCCTCTGACACATCAACCGCCCATGAGGTCATAAAAATAGAGTCATCAAAGAAGATTTCCTTGACCCCATATTTGTTTTGAATAAATTTTATTTCATCGATTACCAGGGGCAATGATCGATGTTTGTAACTCCCGTTATATACAAAAGGTTCAATGCAGAAAGAACAGTGAAATGGACAACCTCTTGAAACAGTGATCCTGGCTGTAGATCTACTTTTACTGAAAGGCTCGTTGTATTTTCCCATCGGAAGTTCTTCACGTTCAGGAAATGGTAATTCATCCAGATTTTCGATGGGCGGCCTTCTCTGGTTTATTTTGATTTCTTTATCAATTTTATATGCCAACCCTTTTATATTTTCAAAATCAGGGCGTTCCGTTGCCAATAATGTTATTAGCTCCCGTAAGGTATAATCAATTTCTCCCATAAGCACAAAATCCATAAATTCATAGCCTAATATTTCACCAGGAAGGGCCCCCGCATGGACCCCGGAAAACACCGCGTAACAACCTGTTCTCTTCTTTGCTTCTTGCATAAAATCCAGGTCATGATTAACAGATGGAGTAAATGCCTCAATGACCAATACATCCGGTTTTAATAATTCGATATACTTAAGGCATTCTTCCTTACTTATCTCCTCTGCGATAGCGTCCTTGATGTGTGCATCAAAACCTGCTTGTTTTAATACGGCCGTGGCACTGGCAAGATGATACGGATATGGGAAATACGGTAATGATCGATCTTTAAGTCTGACTGAAGCCCAACGGGTGCCAGCCTTTACCCCATACTCCTTATTAGTATTGATCCAGGGTGAATTTAATAAAAGGACCTTCATATTTCTCCCCCTTTCAATTTATGCATCAGGACAATTCCAATAGAAACTATAAAGACAAATGAATAACTAAATGGAAGGATATTAAAGCTATTTGTCTCAAAAAAATTGTGCACAAATTGCCCTATGACCGCACCCGTTGCCCCAATGGCCAGAGAAAAATTTAAGCTATGATCATTCTTCTTACGTGCAATGAACCTAAAAAACGTCTTTAAATAGTTAAAATAAAAAAATAAAAGTATTATCGGGG
>CAYZLU010000332.1:0-3125 GCA_964479285.1 uncultured Planctomycetales bacterium
CCGCGTTTTCAATATGTTCCATGACCCCGGCGACATACACATCTTTACCATCGCATATGGCATCCACATCGACCTCTTGGGCGTCCTCCAAAAACTTATCAATCAAAACCGGGTGCCCGCGCGAGACACTGTGCACCTCGTCTAAAAAGGACTTGATCGATTCCTCATCATAAACAATGCGCATTGCGCGGCCTCCCAGCACATAGGAGGGCCGTACCAGTACCGGGTAACCGATGCGGTTGGCCGCAATCAAGGTCTCTTCCTTAGTGATTGTTGAGGCATTGGCCGGCTGTTTTAACCCAAGCTTGTCCATCAACTTGGAAAAATGCTCCCTGTTTTCGGCCAGGTCAATAGAGTCAACCGAGGTCCCGATGATCGGCACTCCGGCCTGGGAAAGCCGGCGGGCCAAATTAAGCGGTGTCTGCCCGCCGAATTGCACGATGACCCCGTCAGGTTTTTCCACTTCAAATACATTCATCACATCTTCAAAGGTCAAAGGTTCAAAATACAGCCTGTCAGACGTGTCATAATCCGTCGATACTGTCTCAGGATTGGAATTGATCATGATGGTCTCAAAACCCATTTCCTTGAGGGCAAAGGCAGCGTGGCAGCAGCAGTAATCGAATTCAATACCCTGGCCGATGCGATTGGGGCCGCCGCCTAAAATCATGATCTTTTTCTTTTTGGAATTACGCTTTTGATTATTAATGACCGCCTCATCTTCAGTTTCATAGGTCGAATAATAGTAAGGCGTGTACGCCTCGAATTCAGCGGCACAAGTGTCCACCAATTTGAATGTTGCTGTGATCCCCAAGTCCTTGCGCATTGACCGTACATCTTTTTCGCTTTTATCCATGATTTCCGCCAATTGAGCGTCAGAAAAGCCGTATTCTTTGGCCTGGCGCAGAAGTCCGGGCCCCAGGGACCCGCTTGATACCGCAACGGACTTTAAATGGTCTTCAAGCTCTAAAATTTGGGCTATCTGGTCGATAAACCAAATGTCAATTTTAGAAATTTCTGAAACCTGCTCTATGCTCATCCCTTTTTGCAGGGCGTATTTTAAATAGAAAATGCGTGAGGCATTCGGTTCTTCCAGGCGCAGGCGGATTTTGGCGTCATCAATATAACGCCAGTCCTGTTTATTATCCAGGCCGATGTGGTCGATCTCAAGCCCCCTTAGTCCCTTTTGTAAAGCTTCCTTGAAATTACGGCCGATGGCCATGGTCTCGCCTACACTCTTCATTTGTATGCCTAAAATATCTTTGGCTTCAGGAAATTTTTCAAAGGTAAAACGCGGGATCTTGACCACTACATAATCTATGGTGGGTTCAAAACACGCTGGTGTTTCCCTGGTGATGTCATTCTGGATCTCATCCAGTGAATAACCCACGGCCAGTTTGGCGGCGAATTTGGCAATAGGAAAACCCGTGGCTTTGGAGGCCAGCGCCGAGGAACGCGAGACCCGCGGGTTCATTTCAATGACCACCATGCGCCCATCCTTGGGGTCCACGGCGAATTGGATGTTAGACCCCCCGGTTTCAACCCCGATCTCGCGGATCAACCTGATGGAAGCATCGCGCATGTGTTGATATTCCACGTCGGTCAATGTTTGCGCGGGTGCCACGGTAATGCTGTCCCCTGTATGTACCCCCATGGGGTCCAGGTTTTCAATGGAACAGACGATCACGACATTGTCGCTGCCGTCGCGCATCAGCTCCAACTCATATTCTTTCCAGCCTTCGATGGATTCTTCAATAAGTATCTCGTGGATCATGGAACTTTCAATCCCCAAGGCTGCGATCCACTCAAACTCTTGAATGTCATGGGCGATCCCGCCGCCGGTCCCTCCTAAGGTAAAAGAGGCACGCACGATGCAGGGAAACCCGATTTCCCTAACTGACCGCTTCGCTTCTTCGATATTATGAGCAAAAACACTTTTAGGCACATCCAGACCCACCTTGAGGGCTGCGGCCTTAAATTCACTGCGGTCTTCCGCTTTTCGGATCACATCATATCTGGCCCCCAGCATTTCAACGCCGTACTTTTCTAAGGTCCCCTGCTCATGGAGTTTCATGGCCAAATTAAGGCCGGTCTGCCCGCCTAAAGTAGGCAAAATAGCGTCTGGCCTTTCTTTTTGTATGATATATTCCAGAAATTCAGGGGTCAGGGGCTCAATGTAGGTGGCATCAGCAATCCCTGGATCAGTCATGATGGTGGCCGGATTGGAATTGACCAGTACTACTTCATATCCTTCTTCTTTGAGGGCCTTGCAGGCCTGGGAGCCGGAATAATCAAATTCGCAGGCCTGGCCAATGACAATGGGCCCTGCCCCAATGATCATGATTTTACGGATATCAGTGCGTTTGGGCATTTTTGTGGTTATCTATCATTTCTATAAACTGATTAAACAAATATTTAGCATCATGCGGGCCAGGGGCTGCTTCCGGGTGATACTGGATGGAAAAAGCCGGAAGATGCTTGTGCCTGATGCCCTCGACACTTTGATCATTTAGATTCACATGGATCACTTCCACCTCATCGAGATTCAAGCCCTTGACGTCCACACAAAAGCCATGGTTTTGGCTCGTGACAGCGATACAGTTTCCCTCAAAATCTTTGACCGGGTGATTGGCCCCGTGATGGCCGAATTTTAATTTATATGTCTTGGCACCCAAAGCCAATCCCAATATCTGGTTTCCCAAGCAAATGCCGAATATGGGGACCTTGCCCAAGAGTTCTTGGACAGTATCAATCAAATAAGTAACGACCGCGGGGTCTCCAGGGCCGTTGGAAAGAAACACCCCATCGGGCTTGATATTCATGATCTCTTGGGAAGTCGCTGTTGCCGGAAAGACATGGACTTCACAGCCCAGGTCCGCCAGGATGCGCAGGATATTAAATTTAATCCCGCAATCAATGGCCGCGATCTTGTACCGCCGCAGGCCTTTGTGCTTCCAAACATATTTTTTTAAAGTGCTGACATCCTTGACTAAATCCATCCCTTCCATGGAAGGAACCCCGTCAATCTTTTGTTGGAGGCTTTGGGGATCAAAATCTTCCGTTGAAATGAGCGCTTTCATGGCCCCGGACATGCGCAAATGACGGGTCAAGGCGCGGGTGTCCAC
>CAYZLU010000333.1:0-3122 GCA_964479285.1 uncultured Planctomycetales bacterium
GAAAATATGGCAATTTACTTACGATGGCCGCCACCGAATGGCCACGATCACCAATCCGCTTAATATTCAAACGATTGCCAATACTTATGACGCCACAGGGGCTGTCATAAACCAAGTGGCTCCGCGACAAGGGGGATTGACAGGAACGTACAATTTTTATTTTACAGGTGCAAATAATTCAGAACAAGACCCTTTTGGCAATACTACCACTTACAACATTGATGGTTTGGGTCGGACTGTGTCTGTGGAAAATGCTGTGGGTGCTACAAGCGGCATGACCTATGACGGACAAAATCATGTGGTAACAGCCATTGATCCTTTGGGTAACCAAACAAAATTTACATATGACGGGACAAATGATCTTATTAATATCCAGGACGCTTTACTCAATAATACTGTCAATGCCTATAATCCGCAGTTTGATTTAACAAGTGTGACCGATCCGCTTAATAATCAATCGACATTTACTTATGATCCCGATAATCATCATCATTTGATTACAACAACAACGTATCCGAATACGTCAAAGAATATCACCACGACATTAAGTTATCTTTCCAATGGTTTTTTAAATACCATAATCGATCCATTAACGGTTAAAACTACCCTTACCTATGATAACTATGGTAATCCGCTAACAAGCACAACGGCCCAACATCCAGCCATTAACACTTCTTATGACACTATTGGACGCATGTTAAGCCTAACAGATCAGGTTGGTTCAACAACAAGTTTTCAGTACGACCCCCGCAATCTGCTTAAAATCAGGACGGATCCTTTAAATAAAAAAACTGTCTTTACCTATGACAATGCAGGCCAGCTTTTTTCCAAAGAAAATCGCAATAATAATACCATCAATTACGTATATACCCCAACCGGCAACATTGATACCATCAGCTATCCCGATACATCAACAATCAAATTTGGATACGATCTGGATGACCATTTGATAAACATGACTGATCCATTGGGGTTGACAAGTTATGTGTATGATGCTGCCAAGCGTTTAAAAAGTTATACGAATACTTTTAAGTCGCAAGTTTCCTATGGCTACGATTTGGCAAATAATGTCAAGAGTTTGACATATCCTGATGGCAAGGTAGTAAATTATACGTATGATAAATTAAATCGTATTAAGACTGTTTCAAATTGGTTGAAGCAAACAGCAACGTATAACTATGATAACGCTGGAAGGTTGACAAATTTCGTCAATTTTAATGGGACAATAACAAAATATTCCTACGACAACGCCAATCGTTTAACAGGTCTTGCGTATACAACTTCTAATTCAACGCCATTATTGAAGTATTCATTTACCCTGGATGACAACGGCAACCGCTCTCAAGTTCTCCAGCTTGAACCGTTATCGACGACAATTAATTTAGGGACATCATCCTATGTATATAATACCGCCAAGAATCGTTTATTGTCCTTGTCGGGTCTCACTTTTACATATGACAATGAAGGCCAGACCGCGACCCAAGGGTCGAAAACGTATGGGTTTGATTTTGAACATAGATTAATTTCTGGCCCCGGAGTATCGTTTAGCTATGATGGATCAAACCGAAGACTGAAAGCCATCCGCTATGGATCCGAAACACATTATATTTATGATGCTTCAGGCAATCTCTTGGCAGAAGCGAATAATGCCAACACCATCACCAGGTACTACATCTACGGTGCCGGTTTACTGGCTATGTTAGACGCAACAACAGGGAATATTTATTGCTACCATTTTAATGCGTTGGGTAGTACGATTGCTCTAACAAACAGCGCGCAAGCTATAGTCAACACCTATGCCTATACACCCTTTGGAAAAGTAACTGAACAACAAACAATCAATCAGCCGTTTAAGTATGTAGGGCAGTATGGAGTCATGGCTGAGCCTAATGGGTTCTATTACATGAGGGCAAGGTACTATGATCCGACGGTAGGAAGGTTTATCAGCGAGGACCCGAGTGGGTTTGGGGGGGGACAAGTAAACCTATATGCGTATGTGGGGGCGAATCCAATAAGTAATGCTGACCCAAGTGGATTAGTAAACTGGGCTCTTTTAGGAAAGAGTTCTGTTGGCCTTGTTGCTAATGGCACAACAATGATTGCCGGAACGGCTTTTGCAGAAACTGGATTTGGAGCTGTTGCAGCTGTTTATGGTGCATATGGTTTAGGGGCAAATATTGGAAATATCGGTAACGCCATTGCAGATAATAAAGGAGCCCCAACAGGGCCAGCACAAACTGTAGTAGCATTAATAACAGATAATAAAACGGCTCAAAATGCTGCTATGGTGTCTGATTTGGCTGTGCCTTTATTAACTGGTGGTGCTAATCCAGTACAGGCTTCAGAGATAACTGCGTCTATTCTGTCAACTGAAACAACGACGCTACAAGCTTATAATGGTCTCACCAATACTTTGAACTTTTCTCAATTCATTGACGCTGGGAATACGGTTAATGACGCATTTAAGGCTGCTGGTCAATCTGCCAGTAACTGCCCGTGATAGTTTAGGTTAACCTATAGGAAGGAATGGGAATGAACATTGCGGCCATTTTGGATAATTTAGTTTATTTAGGAATTGGGATTTGTTTCATTTATGTTTCGATAAAACAGAAAGATAAATTGGGCAAAAAATTTATGATAGCAAGACTTGGTGGGATTGCTTCATTTGCAATAGGAATAATCGGGTTAATTCTTGTACTTATAAAGAAGTAACTATAATTTTAGGTGTTTTGTTATGAAGTCTATTTTACGTATTATTTTTGGCATTTTGTTCGGCATTTGTGCCTTATTTGGCGTGTTTTATTTTCGGTCTAAAATATCGCCCAAAATGTTATGTATAATAATTCCTTGGGCGACTTCTTTAGCTATGTCTTGGTCATTCTTTTTTGGCTTACGAGAGGGGAAACTTTCTGCAAAGGGGTCAGTTTATGAGCGAGAAAAGAATCCGTTTGGATTCTGGTTTTATGTTTTCTTTTATTCATTCATAATTATATTCTGCATACTTATGGGGGCTTGGTCCCTTTTGAAATAGAATATCGCAACCTTCTACAAAGACTCAGGGGTCGAAATGGGTTTGATTTTGAACATAGATTAATTTCTGGCCCCGGAGTATCGTTTAGCTA
>CAYZLU010000334.1:0-3107 GCA_964479285.1 uncultured Planctomycetales bacterium
TTCTAAACTGGATCCCCGCGAGCAACTGCGAGTGTCGGTTAATACGACCTTTCGCTGGGATGACATGGCTAAACAATAAAATTTGGCCACTTTATGCTGCTATTTTTTGTTTGGGTGCGGCTTTGATTCATGTGGCGCATCCACCGGCGATGGAACCCCTTCATGATTGGCAGGTGCAATTAAAACAATCATTTTACCAGTATCTTGATCCTGATGAAGCAGGGACCATGTCGGCTATTGTATTAGGTGATCGCGGACAAATACCTAAAGAAATCAAGATTTCACTGCAACGATCCGGAACTGGGCACATCGTCGTTACGGCTGGTCTCCATTGTGCCATGATGACAACGATAGTTATTTTTGTGCTGAAATTTATCCGTATTCCGCGACTACTTCAAGGGTGGTTAAGTATTCTTCTTATATTTACCTATGCGCTTCTAACTGGAGGTTCGATTCCAGTGATACGTGCTGCTTTTACAGCATCAGTATTATTGGCATCGTATATTTTTGAACTTGAAAGTGATGCTTTAAATTCACTATGTGCCGCGGCTTTGCTCATATTACTTATGAATGCGGACAATTTGTTCGACACGAGTTTTCAACTCTCTTTTGCCGCAGTTGCGGCCATCATTCTTTTATGCAAGCCACTGGAAGAGATGTTGTCTTTCTTACCTCGATGGTTGGCTGTGGCCTTAGCAGTTTCTACTTCAGCCTGGGTTGGAATTACGCCGGTACAGCTCTGGCATTTTGGTACTATTACGCCAATCGCGTTGATTGCGAATCTATTTATAGTTCCCTTATTAGATATTACTGTTGCTTTAGGGTTATGTTTAGCTTTGGCTGGTCTTTGGGCACCATCGATCGCATGGATGATAACAGGGTGTGTGAAGGCGATTTTTAATTTAATGGTAGTTATAGCTTTTTGGTTTGCCAATATTCCTTTTGGGTATTTACAACTTTGGTTCGTGAATCGATTCTAGCGCTCGACGTTGCATCTTTTTAAATTGAAACTCCTTATTCTTATGTTATACTTTAAGTAAGAAAGTAAGGAGGTAATACCTATGTCAATCATTGAAATGTCTAAAATCACAAGCAAAGGTCAGATCACGATCCCCAACCGTATTCGTAAACTGCTCCATTTAAAACAAGGAAGTGCTGTGGGCTTTAGCTTAACCAAAAATGGTGTTGTATTAGTGCCTTGTGAAATTACCGCCCAATCGCCCTATACCTCCAAGGAGTGGGCCAAAATTGAAAAGCTGGCTAATGCTAAAGGGAAATCGTTTACTTCAGCTGAGAAAGCTAAAGATTTTATCAAGTCTTTATGAAATTTGAATTCAAGCCTTCTTTTGAGCGCTCGATTAAATCCTTTTTACTCATCTGGCGACGATAAAATATTACCCTCCATTGCAT
This sequence comes from uncultured Planctomycetales bacterium, assembly GCA_964479285.1. GTDB lineage: Bacteria > Omnitrophota > Gorgyraeia > Zapsychrales > Fredricksoniimonadaceae > JABDGZ01. The sequence goes on from CAYZLU010000334.1 coordinate 1,411, forward strand.
CGGCATAACCCATATTATCCCAACACAAACGCGGGCACTTGACGATAAAGTTTAAAATATATGTTCCAATGCCTAAACCATTGAACACAAATGGGTTCTCAAAATTTGATTATACAAATGTTTATGTTGGCCTTCCGGCTGATTTAAGCAAAAAGCTCAAGAAATTGGCTCAAAAGGCACATATTTCGGAATCAGCCATACTTCGCCAGATGTTGGACAAATACCTTGAAAAGCCACCGTTAAGGAATAAATCCGGCGAAACGGAAGGAACTTTAGGTATGAAAGTAAAACCAAGGACTATTTTAAAGGAACAGGATAAAAGGCTCAGAGAGTTATGTAATATGACCGGAAGGGGGATGTCAGAGCTGCTTAGGGAAGCTGTGAAAGCATATTAAAGGCGTAAAAACGCCCGGACCTTGTTTTATATATAAATGTAGTGCATACTTTATATATGAAGAATGGAGCCCCATTGGCCCACATTTTGACTGTCCTGGTGTTTTTAACCAATGTGTTTGGACCCATACCTGTAGTCCAAGCTCAAGATTTTGTTTTGCCTAAACCAGGAACAATGATTTCTTTAAGTCCTCACTTTAATCCTCCTATTCTCAAAGGCATTAAAGTCAATCCTAATAATCCGCTCCATTTTGATTTTCTTTTTGAAAAAGGGGATAGCCAGTTAGACAAAGAAGAATTAAGAAAAGAGGTAACGAGATTAATTAAATATTTTCTGGCATCTCTTACTATTCCTAAAAAAGATCTATGGGTCAATTTAAGTCCGTATGAAAAAAACCGCATCATCCCACAAAGTTTTGGTTTGACTGAAATGGGGCGTGATTTATTAGACGAAGACTACATGCTCAAGCAAATCACCGCGAGTCTGATTTATCCTGAGAATGACACTGGTAAAAAGTTTTGGAGGAAGATTTATATAGAGGCAGCCAAGCGATTTGGAACAACTAACATTCCAGTGAACACATTTAATAAAGTTTGGATCATTCCGGATAAAGCCGTAGTTTATGAAAATGTTAAAACTGGAACGGCGTATGTGGTGAAAGCAAGGCTGAAAGTCATGCTTGAACAAGATTATTTATCACTTCAGAAACACGAAGGTATTCAAGGTAAAGTTTCGCAAGAAAGAAATACCAATGAATTGGGCAGCCAAGCTGTGCGTGACATTGTGCTTCCTGAATTGACCCAAGAAATTAATGAGGGGAGCAATTTTGCCAGGTTAAAGCAGGTTTATAACTCCTTGATTCTTGCAACTTGGTATAAACAAAGAATTGAAGAAAATATTTTTATGCAGGTATATGAGGGCAAAAATAGAGTTGCTGGCATCAACATTCGTGATCAAAAAGAAAAACAGAGGATTTATCAACAATATCTGAAGGCTTTTAAGAAAGGGGCTTTTAATTTTATCAAAGAGGAATTTGACCCAAACATTGGGCAAAATGTACCCAAAAAATATTTTTCTGGAGGGATGCTCATAAATCCTACGATTACATACGCAACAACTCATGAAATAGATGAAGCTATGCATGCAAATGACTCTGCAGAGCTAGCCAGTGTTGATATTGCCCAAATTAGTTTATTAGATGCCAAAAGTTTTGTGACAGAAGAAGTGAGGGGAATATGGGAATATATTCAATCACAAATAAGAGCTGCTGATCCTTCCATTGATCAAAAGACAGAAGGGAAAT
>CAYZLU010000335.1:0-3104 GCA_964479285.1 uncultured Planctomycetales bacterium
GTACCGTGATGATGTCCGGCGTTTCTGGCGGGGTGATGAAGGGATGCTGGGGGCCTTTGCCAGCCGTATTTGCGGCAGCGCCGATATTTTTACCAAATCGGGCAAAGGCCCGGAAAACAGCATTAATTTCATTACCTGTCATGATGGTTTTTCCTTGAACGATCTGGTCAGCTATAGATACAAACACAACGAGGCCAATAAGCAGAATAATATGGACGGGGCAAATGAAAATTACAGCGAGAACTACGGCATTGAAGGCCCCTCAACGAATCCTGCTATTGACTCTACCAGGAAGCGCCAGATCAAAAATTTCTTGTTGACCCTTTTGATTTCACGGGGTGTACCGATGCTGCTTGGCGGAGATGAATTCCGCCGCACCCAGGGGGGCAATAATAATGCCTACTGCCAGGACAATGAGACGAGCTGGTATGATTGGGGCTATTTAGAACAGCACAAAGAGATTTTTAACTTTACCAAAGGCATGATCGCCTTTCGCCGTTCTCATCCGGTACTGAGTAAAGAGCAATTTTACACGGACGCTGAGGTCCAGTGGCTGGGCCCGCATGGAGGACCGCCCAACTGGGCCAATCCGTTGGAAAAACAATTTGCCTGTTTGGTCCGTGAAGATGAGCAGCATGCGCTTTTCTTGATGTTCAATGCCTGCACTGACGGGGTTGATTTCCATTTGCCACCGGCTTTCACGGGCACTTCTTGGCGACTTGCCGTTGATACTTCCTGTGAAGCCCCTCGAGATCTATTTGATGAGGGCACAGAACCTTTTTTAGAAAACCCACAAACTTACCGTGTAAACCCCCGATCCAGCGTCATCCTCCTGGCCCGCAAGTGATGATCATGGTTTTTCAAATTTTACCCATTGATGACGCGGATAAACGCGGCGCTGAATTTTTCTAGTTTTTGTTCTCCGACACCAAAGACTTCGGAGAATTCCTCTTTGGTTTTAGGCTTGCGATGGCACATGTCGATCAAGGATTTATCAGAGAAGATGATATAGGGAGGAACGCCGTTTTTATCAGCAAGTTCCTTACGTTTCGAGCGTAATTTTTCGAATAAAGTCGTGTCATAAGCTTCATTTTGTTTTGACCTGATGGCTTTAGAAGGTAACACATCTTCTTGAAGAAGGTAACCTTGAAAAGGCCGCTTTCCACTTAAGAGCTCATAGGATGTTTGAGAAAGACTTAAGACCCCATAATCATCAGTTTTGTTGAGAAGATTTTGGGAAAGTAATTGCCCGACAAAATGTTGCCATTGCTTGACAGACCAGTCCCGTCCTGCGCCAAAGGTCTTACAATGGTGATGGTTATAGTTCAGGACCTTTTCACCTTCAGAGCCTCGCAGGACATTAATGACATGCAAGGCGCCGAAACGTTCGTCAGTCTCAGAGACACATTGCATAAATTTGATGGCCTGTACCGTCAAATTTACGGTTGCTTCCAGCGGTTTGACGCAATTATCACACAGACCGCAATTCTGGATCGAATAATCCTCTCCAAAGTAATTGATCAGCGGTATGCGCCGGCAAAGGCGGCTTTGGGCGTAGGACAGGATGGTGTTTAAATGGTTAAGGGCCACGCGCTTTTGGGCCTGGTCTTCCTTTTGGTCAATAAAATACTTGATTTTGGCCGCGTCCGATGGGCTGAATAACAAAAGGCATTGTGAAGGCAGGCCGTCTCGTCCGGCGCGACCGGTTTCCTGGTAATAGGATTCGATGTTTTTAGGCAGGTCATAATGGATGACAAAGCGCACATTTGGTTTATTGATCCCCATCCCAAAGGCAATGGTGGCCACCATGATGGGCACATCGTCCCGGATGAATAATTCCTGGTTTTTGTGACGGACATCATCAGGCAGCCCGGCATGGTAGGGCAGGGCTTTAAAGCCGAAGTAATTCAGGTCGTTAGTCAGGGTGTCGACCTGTTTGCGTGAAAAACAATAAATGATCCCGCTTTGGCCCTTGAATTTATTGATATAATCAATTGTTTGGTCAGTGGCGCGCCCTTTGGGAATGACTTCATAGAACAGATTGTCACGGTTAAAACTGGCCACCAATTCACGGTGATTTTTTAAGCCCAAGTTAGTAATGATGTCCTGGCGGACACGCCGGGTGGCTGTGGCCGTCACGGCCAAAAATACTGCGTCAGGAAAATATTGCCGTAAATCTTTGATCTTCCGGTATTCAGGACGGAAATCATGGCCCCATTCGGAAATACAGTGGGCTTCATCGACCGTGATGCAATCCACACGGGCGGCGCGTAACATTTCGAGGACATCTTCTTTAAACAATGTTTCAGGTGCCAGGAAAAGAAGTTTCGTCTTTCCTGACCTGACCATGGTCTTGTTGATGTCATACTCATCCCATGTCAGGGAACTATTCAAGACCTCAGCCTCAACACCCAGGTTTTTCAGCTGGCTCGTCTGGTCTTTCATCAAGGAGATCAAAGGGGAAATGACAACGGTCAACCCTGGAAGCATCAGGGCCGGGACCTGGTAACAGATAGATTTTCCCCCGCCGGTTGGCATGATAAGCAAGGTGTCTTTTTTGTCCAATACCGACTGGATGCAGGTTTCCTGCAAAGGCCTAAAGGAATCATAGCCGAAGATGGAACGGAGGATATGTAGTTTCATAGGATTGCTATTATAGGTTGTAACAATAATTATTTCAAATAATGAAAAGCATTATATAATTAAAAACACCTCGATCCCTTTTTTGTATTGAAGCAGGGAGAGCTAAGCTGGTTCTTCTTTTTTCATAAAGAGGGGATAAGGGAATTGAAGTTTTTTAAAAAGGTGAGACAATCCAATGCGATTTAAAAAACATGTTTTATTTGTGTTCATTTTTATATGCTTAGCCACATCTGCCCACGCGCAAGCAAGTCATAGAAGCGGGCACCTGACAGCAGCGGAAATTGAGCGTGTCAGGTCTGTAAAAGAACTGCTTTATGGCGTTGATACGAAATCTTTGCGGGCAACCATTCCAAAATCATTTAATGCCCGATTGATCTCTTCCTTAAACTGCTTACGGGAACGTCCAAGCTCAAGGTCAATGACCCGAAGCCGGCGCTGATGGACATACTTGATCCAATAAC
>CAYZLU010000336.1:0-3097 GCA_964479285.1 uncultured Planctomycetales bacterium
TCGCCCGCGCTCTGACCTCGGCCACGCGTACCGCATCAATCCTGCCGGGGAGCTCTGTTGTTACCGGCATGTTTTGAGAACTCACCGTCACCACCCCTACCTCTGGTGCAGGAGGCTGCATCGGTGCGCTTTGCTTTTGCGCACAACCGGCAAAACTTACTAGAGATACAAACAAAATCAGGGTGATATTGTCTTTAGAAAGTTGCATGTTTAACCATTTCCTTGGCTTAAGATTTATAATTTAGTGTTCTCATAAATTTGATGCAGGACTTTTTTACATGTTTCTATGTCCTTGATTTTAATAGACTTTTGGGCCTCAAGAAGGCTTTTCTGGATGACCATGACCAGTTTTTCCTGCAAATCCCGGCCCTTCTTCGTCAAATAAATGAGTTTCTGCCGTCGATCGCTTTTGTCAGGGATACGCACGACCAAGCTATGCTTCTCCATATTGTCAATCAAACGCGTCACGCTCGTCTTGTCCTTACATATAAGGCCTGCTAAATCCTGCTGGCTTTGCCCATTTTTCTTGCCCAAATTGACCAAAACAGACCATTGTTCACAAGTGACATCATGGCCTGCCTGCGCGAAATCGCGGTTGACCAGGGCCCCCAGGGACATGGTGGCCCGCCCCATCGCGTAGCCCAATGATTCTTCCAAGATGTATTTTTGTTGTGTCATCGCTTATTTAGTTGTATATACAACTTTAAACAAGTATAAAACCTAAAACCAAATTTGTCAACCGCAATTATTTGGGTGGGCGTCGAACCCAATAGCCGTATTGAAAAGGGGATTGACCTTAATTGCTGCACGGAACAGGAACCGTGCGCATACCAATGACCAACTCAGAGCTGCTGAGATATCCGATTCTGCTCGCAGGAACACCTAAACATCATTGAGGGTCAGGCCCCGATGACCTGATAAAGCGGTCCCAGGAAGAAATCGACAGGCTCTATACGGAGGTCGTCGCCCTTGCAGGCGCCCGAAGCCCCATTAAAGACCATACACTGGTGACCGGTGTCATTTGTAGAATTACCGGCCTAAGGTTGTCAACACCCTCACGCCTGATGCGAGTAATGATGTCCCTATTCATGGCAGGATCAATGTCCATTTCAACACCCTGGCCGTCTTTGCTGTCCATCCATTGCATGCCATTAGTTGTGTTTAAATCGATACCGCCAGGTGCCAAGGCCGCTTTATCTGCTGCGATCTTCATCGCCGCGTCTTTCAAAAATTGATTTTCAGCGCCCTTCGCTACCGATGCTTTACCTCGCTTGGCGTTGGATAACGCACCTTTACCAACAACATACGCACCATAAAGCGGTCCCAAAAAAGTATGCAGATTAAACCGACTGAGGTCATCTGGAATTTTCTTTGGATTTGCTTCTTCCAATTTTGCCGCCATCTCATAAAACCTGGCCTTAACATCTGGCCCGCCATTTCGTGTCCCAGAATTTCTATTTAGTCTCCCTATTTCCCTAAGCTCACGCGCTAATTCCTCCTTAGGCGTCAAACTAGGCATAGTGAAGATCCCAAATGGCACACCTTCTCCGCTTTGCGCCCCCTCTCCAAGGGTTTTTAATACATTGATCCCTTCATTGATGACCCTGATATATAAACCATTAGTCTCAACGTCTCTAACATTCGACGAAAGAATTTTAAAAAGTGTACCATTATCAAGTATACGGACACTCATGTTCCCTTCATTATCTAAACTAGATATGACGGTAATGTCCCCATGACCACTGATTTTAAATATTCCTTTTTCATTATCTTTCATTGTCACATCATCGAAATCGTTTAATGTACCCGTCATCGCCAGGTCTTTCTCTTCTTGTTTCCTAAAAACCTCCTTCAAGAACTCCACTTCTACATTACTCATTTCAGCACTCATCCCATATACAAGCCTTAGCTCCAAAACTTTCCCTAGCGCCTCTTCCAGGGTCTTGGGCCTTCCATCCTTTAGAATTTCCTCCACAAAGGCCTCTCGTAGTGCAGTCCGATCAGATTTTGTTGCTATGTTGGTCAAGGTCATTTCAATTGGATGATGGACCTTGGGTACCAAGGCATTAAAATAAAGTCTGGCTGCATGAGCAAGAGCAGGGCCAACATTCAAGCCAACATGGATCATCGCTGGGTTAGATTTGGATTCTTTAATTGGCCGCTCAGCAGAACTATGAGAAAAATAAGTCACTGGCTGAACAGCAGCATTTTCGACATGAACTACATGGTCCCTGCCAACAATGATCCTTAAAAAACCGACCGTGATGCTTCTTGTCTCAGCATCTACATTCTCTGCATCAAATTCTCCGATCTTGCCTCTACTATCAAATACACGGGCCGATGTACCCTTTAAAGAACGAACATATAGACTCTTACCATCATGGCTTGTGAAAGTCACCACGTGATTGTGCCCTATTGCCATCTCATCCAGATACTCCAAGGTCCCCTTATCCTCAATATTTTCAATACCAATTGAATAACCTTGCACGGCCGCACTTAATCTGATCAATTCCCAAGGCGGTAAATTAGGGTACTCTTCAATAAAATCTCCCCATAACGCAGATGATACCCCAAGGGGAGCGATCGATTCTTGGGCATCTTTGGAAATAATTTTAATGCTGCGGACCTTATGTCCAGCCCACAAAGGAATCGCGGTCAAAGCCATAGGATAAATATCTGTTGCCCCTCTCCTGCTTATCCTCTCAATTTCCGTTAATGACCCACCCAAAGCCATAAGTATGCTGGCCCTCTGATCAACCCTGCGTCGTGAACGTTCCAGGCTCCTGGCTGCCTGTCCTTCATCTCCATGTCTTGCCGAATTTATTATCTCCTGCAAACGATTTTCTTTAATCCTTAAATCTCTTACAGCTTCCAGGAACGCCTTTCTAGCCACATCTTCGGCTGTACCGCGGGGAACAACAGCAAAAAAAGTGATCTCATTAACGCCTACCTCTCTTTTATTACCTACCTGCAATGTTACTGTAAAAGTCATTCGGCCAGGATCATCTTCAAGGCCATATAATTCTTTTAGTGAATGGGTGGTTCGGATTACTTCTTTCCCCGCCTCAACGATCAAAGGGTCCTTGCCTTTCACTTC
>CAYZLU010000337.1:0-3094 GCA_964479285.1 uncultured Planctomycetales bacterium
AGGGGCATCGTGCATCAATACGACTGTGAACCTGAATTTATTATGCCAATGGTAACATTTATGGAACACGCAAAAAAATATGTCATTTCTAAAATGCCTGTCGATATTAAGGACCAGTCCTTTTGCATAAAAAATTTCACGTTTTAACATCGCCTTAAAAGAAAGGTCCTGTTGATGACAAACCATCATGCCATGGTTCCAAGCAATGATCTGCCCTCCTGCTTCCACGGCCCTCAGCACGATATCAAAGTCTTCCCCAATATCAAAAGTTTCATCAAAACCATTGAGTTTTTTAAATAAATCCTTCTTAAAGGCACAATTAAAGGTGGCTATAAATTTGACATCAAACAAATCTTCTTTATGGTCAATTGCTGATTGGGTAATATAAGAATCACTCGAGGAAAACCAAAAAGCGAGCAGGATCTTTCCCACAACCGTGGCTGGTGGAGTTAAAACCTTATTTACTCCACCTATGACATCTAAATCCTTATTTTGCATAAAAACTTTTTCAATACTATTAATCCACGATTTATCTGGTATACAATCTGAATCTGTAAAAGCGATGATCTCTCCATTTGCCACATCGACCCCTTTATTTCTTGCAGCAGATGGCCCCTTTTTTAGTTCTTCGCACAAAATAATATTCAAATTCTTGAAAGTACCCAAGGAATCCTGCACTATCGCTTTACTGTCATCTGTGGAATTATTATCCACAATAATGACTTCACCAGGAAATGTGTCCTGTTCTGCCAACGCTTGGATGCATTTTAAAATCGTCCCTGAAGAGTTGAACATCGGTACCACCACAGATATTTTCATGGTTTTTCTCCAAACCTAAAAATAGTACGATTTACAAAATATAAATGAATTAAGGCCAGCAGGGATATCGTCAAAACATCCGCATAAGCCATGCCTACAGCACCCCACATTCTCACAAATAAAACGCTTGTTATCAAAAATAAAGGTAGGCCAGTCATTAAAGCCAATAATTCTTTGTTTTGTTGGTTTGCCGCCAAAAGAAACCTGGACCATAAAAACACAAAGGCCAAAGGAACAATTTTCCAAATTAAAACATGGATAAACCTAACGGATGGTATAAAGGCATGTCCCATAAAGAGAATAATGATGGTATGGGCAAGAATACAAACGACCGTAGCAATAGAAAAATTGATTATAAACATCCTCAAGGTAAGCTTTTTAAAATAAAAAAGTATATGGCTGCGGGATTGGTGTATGTTTTCAACGATGCTTGGGAACAGCGCCGAAATCATGCTGAATATCAACATAAAACCGCCACGAAGGATTTTTTTGGCCACACTATAAAACCCCACATCAGCCACAGGGACCATTTTTGATAAAATAATAATGTCTATTTCTAAAAGTAAATTACTCGATAGATTAATAAAAAAGAACGTTGGAATGAGATTGATTGTTTCCTTAAAACCATGCCAGTGAAAGCCCTTCCACCAATGGATTTGTTCACGCCTTAAAAAAAAAGCCAAGAGGATGACGCCCATAATCCTGGATACAATAAAAGCCTCGATAACAGCATTATAATCCTTGCCCATACTTAACCAGCAAACGCTTAATAGTAACCATGTCATTTCTCTGACAATGGCGTTATAAAAAGCATACCTGGCCTTTTTTAACCCTATAAAAATGTTCTCCGCCAAAAGATTTAAAAAACAAGGAAACAAGACAATGCTGCTCAAATAGACAGATTTGATGATGATAGGGGAATAATTTAATGACCTTCCTACAAAACCCATCAAAAAAGCGCCTACGGCGCTTGAAATAATCCCAAGGACGACCCCGTTTTGAATAAGCAGTCCTCCTTTGTTCTGGTCTTTTGCAATCTCCCGGACAACAATGCTGTCATACCCCAATATGGAGATAAGCTGGAATATATTGCAAAGCCCCATGGCCACCGAGAATAAACCTAATTGGTCCGGCCCCAATTTTCTTGCCATAAAGACCGTTATTATCATCGATGAAAACGAAAGACTCATTTTAGTCAGCAGGATGGAAGAACTGTTTTCAAAAATAGATCCTGATCTTATCCTTAAGATGGCCATTCTTATCAATGCCGGTATGGTTTTCAGAATAATCTTAAAATCAAAGAACAAAGACCAATTGTCTACATAATATAAATCCATGGCCACCATTTGCCTGTAATCAATGGGACTCCTGTTTTGTACCTGCCAAAAACCTGAAATGCCGGATTTGACATTGAATCTTCTTAACATATGTCGATCATGGTATTTGATTTCATAATAAATAGCAGGCCGGGGACCGACCAGGCTCATATCTCCTTTTATAACGTTCCACATTTGAGGCAATTCATCTAGTTTAAAAATCCTTAAAATCCTTCCAACCTGGGTGATCCGTTTTTCATTCATCTTTTCATAAAATTTTATACTGACTTCCCTCTGCTCCTTACCTTGCGTCATCAGCTGCTCAATTAATTTCTCATGCAATGATTCATCATTGTCATAATGCATGGTCCTGAATTTATAACACTCGAATTCCCGTTGGTGCTGCCCGATCCTCATTTGTTTAAAAATGACCGGACCGCGGGAATTGAATTTTATTGCGATCGCGACCACTATAAATACCGGCAGCAATAAGACGGACAAAAAAAGGCAAGCACATATATCAATTGCCCTTTTTATCGCTAATTGTATAAATAAAGAGGTTTTCATCCTGGGCTTTTCTCCAACGAATTAAAAAAAATCCCTATTCTAAACAGGACCTTATTAATGAAGATTAAAGGAAAATAAAGTATAATCCTCCAATCATAAAGAACATTATATTTAAAGATCCTTAGCGCCGTAACTATTGCCAATGGGACAATCAAAATGAAATGGAATACCGGATTTGATAAAATATAATACCAATGACGATAAAGCACTGGATTGTTCTTATAAAGCTTCAATCCGATGCGCTTCCCGTAAATAAAATTTTTTTTAAACATATCTTTTAAAGTGATGATCCCATGATTATGAAAAACATGTATCCTTGGTGAATAAATTATCACTGACCCGCTGGTCGCCACCCTTAACGCAAGGTCCTGGTCTTCCCCTACACGCATAAA
>CAYZLU010000338.1:0-3092 GCA_964479285.1 uncultured Planctomycetales bacterium
GAAGAGATCGCCATTGAGATCGACCCGCGCACGGTCACGCAAAATAAATTAAAGATTTTACGCGAGCAAGGGTTTAACCGCATTTCCATGGGGGTCCAGGATTTTGATGACAGGGTACAGGAGGACATCAATCGTATCCAGCCTTTTGCCCAAGTGGCCCAGGTCCATCAATGGTGCCGGGATCTTAAATTTGAATCGGTGAATTATGACCTGATTTATGGATTGCCTTATCAAACCAGAGAGACATTTAAAAAAACGATGGATTCGGTCATTGGATTAAGGCCTGACCGTATCGCTCTTTACAGCTTTGCCTATGTCCCATGGCTTTCAAAACCCCAGAATAAATTTAATCTCGATGCCATAGCCATGCACGATGAAAAACTAGACATTTTTATCCAGTCCCGTGAAAATCTGTTGTCGCATGGATACCAGGCCATTGCCATGGACCATTTTGCCCTCACTACTGACGCCATGGCTAAAGCATTTAACGAGGGTACGCTGCACCGTAATTTCATGGGGTATACTTTAAAGCCAGCGGATGAATTCATTGGTTTAGGGCCTTCTGCCATTGGTTTTTTGGAAAAGACCTATGTTCAAAATATAAAAATCCTGCCCGAATATTACGAACTTATCACCCAAGGACGATTTCCAGTTGAGCGCGGCAAACAATTAAACCAGGATGACCAGGCACGCCAATGGGTGATCAACAGCCTGATGTGCCAATTCCAAGTGGATAAACAGTTGTTCTTTGATACATTTGGCTATGAATTTGAAGATTATTTTCAAGATGAAACCAAACACCTTCATGACTGCATGGAAGACGGATTAATTAATGAAAATTCACAACGTATTCAAGTCACCGGCCTGGGTAAAATTTTTATCCGTAACGTGTGCATGGGATTTGACTACTACCTGAGGCAAAAAAATGGCCATCAACGTTTCTCGAGAACAGTCTGACATCTTATTGGCATTTCAAGGCAAAAACCAGCGTGTTCCAGTCTGGTTTATGCGCCAGGCAGGGCGGTATTTACCGCAATACCAGGCCCTGAAAGCCAACCGCCCTTTAAGCGAACTTTTTAGGGACCCGGAAATCGCAGGTGCCATTACCTTGCAGCCTTTGGAAATCCTGGGGGTGGATGCCGCGATTTTGTTCGCTGATATTTTGACGATGCCCTCAGGTATGGGATTTAAGATTGAGTTTGTCAATGGTAAAGGGCCGGTCATCGGCAATCCCATTTATCACGCTGGAGACCTGAAGCGTTTGGGCAAATTTAGCGGACTGGAGCATGTCACCCGCACCATCCAATTGATCAATGCGGTATTGCCGCCATCCATCCCGCTAATAGGGTTTGCTGGTTCCCCCTATACGGTGGCCACCTATCTGTGCTCAAAACATAATCGCATGATGTATGAAAATCCAAAATCATTCCATCAATTGATGGATTTGTTGACAGACAACACTATTGCCTATTTAAAACAACAAAAAGAAGCAGGCATTAAGTTGTTCCAACTTTTTGATACCTGGGCAGGGAGTTTGCGCCGTGAAGATTATGAGGTCTTTGTATTGCCGTATGTGCAGAAGATTTTTAAGGCCGTTAAACTGCCGTCAATTTATTATTTGAAAAATTGCGCCCATTTGATGGATTTGATGGAAAAAAGCGGTGCAGAGATGTTGTCCGTTTGCGAAACAGTCAATATTAAAGATATTAAAACCAAAAAAGGCATCCAGGGTAATTTATTAAACAGCCTTTTGTACGCTGATGACAAAACGATCATCGAAGAAACAAAGGCTATTTTAAAAGCAGCTAAAACCAAACACCGCAAATATATTTTTAATTTGAATCATGGTGTCATGCCTGATGTCAATCCACTGAAGTTGAAACTCATAGTTGATGAAGTTCATCAATTTAAATGGATTAAGTGACAGTGTCATTGCGAGGAGCCAAAGGCGACGTGGCAATCTTTTAAAAGATTGCTTCACTCCCTACGGTCGCTCGCAATGACGCGACTTTAATATGAAACAGATCGCCATCATCGGTGGGGGGATTTCTGGGCTTACTGTTTTACATTATTTAAAACAGCGGTTTGGCGACAACGTTCAAATCACGCTTTTTGAGCGTGAGGCATCAACAGGCGGGACCATCCGGAGTTTGAAGAAAGGTCCCTGCCTTTTTGAATGGGGGCCTAATGGATTTTTGGACAACCAGCCTGTCACTTTGCAGTTGATTGAAGAACTTGGGCTCGCAGACCAGCTCATTGAAGCCCAAGCAACAGCACGCCGGCGTTATATCCAAATCGATGGAGATCTTTACGCGCTGCCTTTGGGTCCTTTAGATTTCATCCGCACACCACTATTGCCTTTAAAGGATAAGTGGTCGTTGATCACAGGTGTCTTTAAAAAGAACATCTCGACAGACCGTTCTATCTACGATTATGTAAACCAGCGGTTTTCCCAACGTATTGCGGAATATTTAGTTGACCCATTTATCAGCGGCATTTACGCCGGAGATATCAAATGCCTGCACATGGCTTCAGCTTTTCCTAAATTTAAACGAAAAGGTTTCAAAAGGTCCCGTATGCGTTCCTTTATAGGAGGCATGGGGCAGATCATTGAGGCCCTTGATGAGCGTTACAAACGGCACATTCAAAAAAAATCAGAGATATATTCATCTCGAATAGACGTGGATGTCATGATAGTCGCCACGCCCGCTTATGCCGCGGCCAAAATTGTTGGGAATTTAAACCCTGTCCTGGCCAATGTCCTGGCTCAAATTCCCTACGCACCTGTTGCGGTGGCAGGCCTGCTTTTTGAGCAGGGTTCTTTTAAGAAAAAGCCTGATGGATTCGGGTATTTGATACCTTCCAATGCAAATAAAGACATTTTAGGTGTTTTGATTGAAAGCAATGTTTACGCAAAACGGGCAGGGAATGATCAAATCATGTTGCGAGTCGTTTTAGGCGGAGCGCACCATCCAGCTATCATCAATGATAGTCAGTATGAAATCCTTGAGAAAGCGATCAAAGAAATTGACCATATTTATGGCCTTATTTCCAATCCTGTTGAAACTTTTGTCAAATTATGGCCTAAGGCC
>CAYZLU010000339.1:0-3076 GCA_964479285.1 uncultured Planctomycetales bacterium
GTGCTTTAGGTCTGTGTTTTGATTTGTTTACTTTTTGATATCATACTTTTCGGGACAAATTTTGTCGATATTTTTCTAAATTAAGATATCTGGGTGGAATGTCTTAGAATTACTTGGACGTGGTAGAAATAAAAAGGGAGAAGCTATGGATTTTGCTGGGAGGTCGCCCGTATTGCGTCCTCATATCTCCACCTAAAAGTGGGATGCCAAATGGGCTTCTTTAGGCATCAGCAAAATTATCACTTCTCCTATAAACAATTATATTATAACTCATAATTATGACAAAATCAACTAAACTTTTTTGGTGTAAATAACCTCTGATTTATTGCTAAGAATAAATGACTTAAGATTACACTTTTGCCAGCTGTTCGTTATGTTTGATCAGGCCGACACCTAATAATGGCAATGGACTCTGAATACGCTCCATATCAGTGATTACCGGAGTAAACCCTTCAAAATCCCCCTGCTCTAATGCGGTAAGCTGGGCTTGGTCGAATTGGACGTTAATGACATGGCCTGTGCGTTTGATACCGATTTGATTGAGGTCAATACCGCCGTTCATTGCATGATCATTAGAATTTGATTTTATAGGGATTATTAGACCTGATGGGTTTGGCTTCTTTTCTAATAATTGTTTAACTCTCAAGTCTGCAACTTTCTTGATGTTGATAAAATTTGGATTATTTTGATTATCTTTGACAATTCTGCTTACTTCTTCAATACTATTTGCCCTATAAAGCATATTAAAAGCACTGTCTCGTCTTCGCCCGGTGGACCATTCTTTATGGAATTTACTTGATGACATCGACGCATCTTGTTTTGAGGAGTGGGGCATTGCCTTATCGCGTCGGACCGTCGCCAATGTACGGTGTCCCTTAGTAAATATAAATCTATAAACCAATAATCCTCGGGGATCATCTAAGGCATTCAATGCATTACTGGCTGCATTACGAACATCAATATCAATTACACCAAAAAAAGTTTTGTATGAAAATAATATCTCGGCCAAAGATTCTTTATCGCCAATTTTTTGATAATGATTTATCAAATCAATCATCTCTGCTTTTCTAGAAAACATCGCCGCGTCAGGGAAAAGATTTTTTTGCAAAATATAGACTGAAGGAGTTATTCCATTTCTTTGCTTATAATTGTCAAAGGTTACCACTACGCGTAGATCATCCCCCCTTCCGCTAGAGACCACAGGTTTTTGATTTTCTTGAAATAGATCAATTAACTTGCTGAGTAATTCAGTAGATGCCACTTCCTTATCAGTAGGTAAAGGATAATACAAAGTTATTGAAACTTCCCTGTCACCTTTTTCTTTTAATTGATTACGAAGTATGTCCACCACTTGGGAACCCTTTGCATTACCAATTCGTAGCATCCCCAAGTCTTTATTTGGTGTCTGCAGCATGGCGGAATCAATTCCCTTTAACATATCAGCCATATTTATGTGTGTATGACTATCAATATCAAACCTAATTCGAAATTTTAAAGAACCTATAGGAAATTTGCCCACCCTAACATCTGATCCTATTGCTCCACCATTCCCTAAAAAATAGAGTAGGGTCTTTAAATTTGTTATAAGAAAATTGACTTCTTTATTGCTCTTTACATCAAGCCAAACTTTCAATTCATCTATTTCTTTAGCCTTTTGAGCAAGCCACCCACCCATTCCTGGTAATTGACTTAAAAATAAAATTAAATCAGATACATTCTTAAATTTACGACTTTCTAAAATCGCAATACCACTCTCCCATTGTCTTAATCGTTCAATATCACTTTGATATTGGGCCAGAACATCACTTAATTCTTTTCTCTGTTCTGCCGTTACATTTCTACCACTCGATTCCCAAGCATCCATTATGTGAACAAGATCATCTGATAACGACGCCGCGTCTTTTTGGGTTTGAATTGGGGTGATGGACATGGCTTGGTCAATACGCCCCTGTTTTAAAACCTCTAGTATTCGTCCTTTATAATTTTCATCAGTAAGAGTACTCAAGAAATCAAAAAATTTCTCCTCATTAAGTTTTCTTCCTCCTTCCTTATAAATGGTCTCTACCCCATAACCATGGTTGTCAAAGTCACTTACCGAATTTTTGAATCCAGATTCCCGTAGTGTTGATTTTCCAATAAAAATATCGTGGTTAATAGTAGAATCAATTACCATTGTGTGGCTAAATTCATGAGTGGCCTCTAAATGAAATTTCCTAATTGTTTTAATTAAATAGTTTTCTATAAAAGGTTTAATTAAAACTCCAAGATTTATATAAACTTCTTGTGCAATTAAAGGATCTAAACCAATTCTCCCAGCAACTTCCCTGGCCAATTCCTTAAATTCATTTTGTTTTTGTAGAATTTCTGTTTCAGCTCTTTTCTGAGCGACTCGCTGCATTCTTGATTTTAAGATCAACCCCCCAGTACCTAAAGCCGCACTCACCGTGACAAGCCTTAATGTAAAAATTACCATCGCACCATCGGCACTAATCATAGCTGGGCTACCTGTGCGATCTAATTTCATTCCTAATTCAGTAAACCCCCCCGAAAAATACTTCCTGGGCACTAACTGCCCATTCGGTGTTGGGTCTTCTTTAATGTAGTTAAAAGTACCTTTTTTGTACGCTTTAAGATATCGTTGGTAAATTTCTTCTTTGACCTTTGGATCATTGACATTGACGCCAGCGACCTTCTTCTTATTGGTGTAAACTGCTTCCAATAGACCGTTTTGGATGGTTTCTTTGTACCATTTAGATAGAATGAGAGCTTGGTAGATTTGACGTAACGGGGCAAAGTTCTTGCCGGTGTTTACTTCTTTTTCGATTTCAGGAAGCACGATTTGCCGAACTATTTGGGACGAAATACTTGCGGCTTGTACCGACTGATGTTTCTGTTTGGCTAAATAGTCTTCATCCAACATCACTTTTAACGTTGATTTGGTGACGTAAGCGGCATTGACGTTTTCAAAGACTTGGGCTTCATTGGGGAGTATCCAAACTTTATTAAAGGTATTTACCGGGACATTGGTTGTGCCGAATTGCGTTTGGGCTTTCGCGTATACCCTGTTCCAAAATTC
>CAYZLU010000340.1:0-3055 GCA_964479285.1 uncultured Planctomycetales bacterium
CTTGCCAAGGACACCCATGACCATTACGATAGTTTTAAAAATGCTTATGATTTTGACGAAGTATTTATTAAGGGGTACCGCAAACAGCTCGCCAAACGTTTAAAAACCATGCGGTTTTAGTCAGCTCGACTTGGCCCACCTTGTAGTATAATTATCCAATGCATCAGAATTTAAGTGATATCCCCATCCAATATGTTAAAGGTGTTGGACCAGCTAAAGCCAAATTATTGGCAAATTTAGGCGTTTTGAACGTTGAGGATTTACTGTATTTCTTCCCGCGCCGCTATGAAGACCGTTCGCAATTCACGCCTATCGCCATGCTCAAAGTGGGTGATGCCCAAACGATATGCGGCCAGGTTTTATCTTGCCGACGTAATTTTTATTCTAAAAATCGCACGGTTGAAGCGTGCATAGAGGACAAAAGCGGCAGGATAAATTGCGTTTGGTTTAATCAGCCATGGTTGGACAAGATTTTTAAACTGGGACAAGAAATTGTTTTATACGGGAGGGTGGATATTTTTAACAGACGGCTGCAGATGGTGGTACCTGATTTTGAAATAATTTCTACTGAAGACCGTAGCCTCAACATGGGACGCATAATCCCTGTTTATCCTTTGACCCGAGGCATTAATCAGCGTTATTTACGAAAATTGATCGATACCTGTTTAAATTTACACGCGACCCAATTACAGGACATGATCCCCAAGGAGATACGTCAAAAGCGCCATTTAAATCCTATTGCCAAAAGCATCTGCCAGATACATTTTCCTTCGGACACGGAACATCAGCAACAAGCCCTTGACCGTATTGCTTTTGAAGAATTCTTTTTGTTTCAAATCTGTGTGATTTTAAGGCGTTTGAGCATAGTCCATAAAAGAGGCATTGCCCATCAAGTGAATAATAGTTTGATTGAGCAATATAAAGCTTCATTACCTTTTAAATTAACAGGTGCACAAAATAAAGCTATAGCAGAGATGAGTTTAGATATGGCTAAAAACCGTCCGATGCTGCGTATGGTCCAGGGTGATGTCGGTTGTGGCAAGACAGCAGTGGCCTTTTTTGGTTGTGTGGCGGCAGTGCTCAACAACAAACAAGCAGCCATCCTGGCCCCAACGGAAATATTGGCCCAACAGCATTTTATCAATCTGCAAAAATTATTGGGGAAGGGGGTATTCAAGGATTTAAAAGTTTCGCTCTTAATCAGCAGTATACCTGCCAAAGAAAAAAGAGAAGTTTATCATAAACTTAAAGAAGGTGACACCGACGTAATTGTAGGGACGCATGCTTTATTGGAAGAAACCGTGGCATTTAAAGATTTAAGTTTTGTGGTGATTGATGAGCAACATAAATTCGGGGTCAATCAACGTGCTTTGCTCTCAGCCAAGGGTAACAATCCTGATACATTGATCATGACAGCCACTCCCATCCCCAGGACATTATGCCTGACCCTTTACGGGGACCTTGATGTCTCTGTGATCAATGAATTACCGCCTGGGCGAGGGGCAATTAAGACATATCATTTCCCCTTGCTCAAGGCCCAGGCTGTTTACCAAAAAGTCAGAGAACTTGTTCTTAAAGGGACGCAAGCTTATATCATCTACCCTTTAGTGGATGAAAGTGAAAAGTTGGATCTAAAAGCAGCTAAAGACATGTTTATCCATTTTCAAAAGTTTGAATTCCAGGGCTTACGTTTAGGTCTCGTGCATGGCCAATTGAGCCGTCAGGAAGCTGATGAAGTGATGGAACAATTTAAAAAACACGAATTGGACATCCTGGTGGCCACGACCATTTTAGAAGTGGGGATAGATATACCTAATGCTAATGTCATGGTCATTGAACATGCCGAGCGTTTTGGTTTAAGCCAATTGCACCAGCTTCGCGGGCGCATTGGCAGGGGGGCTCAAAATGCCATGTGCGTTTTGTTGGGAGACCCTTTAACGCAAGAGGGTAAATTACGGCTCGAAGCCATCGTTCAGACAACAGATGGTTTTAAAATTGCGGAACAGGACCTAAAAATCCGCGGTCCCGGCCATTATTTCGGCCGGTACCAACACGGCCTTAATGAGCTGAAAATGTCTAATCCTATCACTCAAATTGAAATCTTGGAAAAAGCCCGTGAAGATGCTATTATCCTTACCCAAAATGACCCTCAACTAAATACACATGAACATCGTTTGATCAAAGAAACAATTAAAAAAAGGTATCCGCAATATTTGGATTTGATTCTGGCAGGGTGATTGAAGATTTTTGATAAAGTTGAATCTTTGGGATGGGTTGACCGATTATGAAAATACTAGGTGGAAAATATAAGGGGCGAAATTTTTATATGCCGGCTGGCATCAGGCCAACGCAGAATGTCTTGCGCGAGGCCATTTTTGATTTATTGGGGCATGATTTCAGCGGCTTGAGTTTCCTGGAGCTTTTTGCCGGAAGCGGTGCTGTGAGCCTGGAGGCCATTTCCAGGGGTGCTCATGAAGTAGTTATGGTTGAACATAATGATTTAAACGCTAAGACCGTTTGTGAAAATTGTGAACTTTTAGGTGTTGATCTAGGCGGCAATTTTTCTTTGGTACATGCCGATGCTTTGGCCAGTATTAAACGCTTTTCAGAGGAACATAGGCGCTTTGACATCGTTTTTCTTGACCCTCCCTATGGTCAGAAGCTGGCCAAAAAAACCTTGAAACTGCTCGACCGAAGTGATATATTACACCCTCAAAGTTTGGTCATGGTTCAGGCAGAGTTGTCCGAGAAACTTGAAATTCCAGAAAGTCTTACGGTGCTTACCCAACGGCGTTATGGTTCATCGTATCTAACGGTATTACAAAGGGTTGTAATATAATGGTACGAAAACAGGCATTACTATTAAAGGCAGTAAAGGAGCGAGGAGCAATTTATCCTGGCAGCTTTGATCCAGTCACTAATGGACATTTGGATGTCATTTATAGGGCCGCCCGGATTTTTGACAGGGTGATTGTGGCTGTGGCTGATAATACCAGTAAAAAAGCCCTTTTGAGTATTGATGAGCGTGTCCAGTTGCTTAAGGAAGTCACTAAAG
>CAYZLU010000341.1:0-3055 GCA_964479285.1 uncultured Planctomycetales bacterium
ATATTATTGTGCGCACCTTGCAGGCAACCGAATTTGTGATAGCAGAGCAAAGTGCTAAGCAAGCGGATGTCCTGATCCATCCAGACTTAAGGGGTATCAGCTGGTTTGAATTGTATGAGGTCAATGAGTTAATCAAACGCGGCGAAGAAGCCGCCCAAAAGGCCCTGCCTGCCATTAAAGCTTTAGTCAATAGATGAAACTGGACTTCATTGAACATGTCATAATCATCGTCAAAGAAAACCACACCTTCGATAATTATTTCGGCACCTTCCCGGGGGCCGATGGTGAAAGTCTTGATCATGCCAGTGATCCACCTGTCGGCGGGGACCCTCCCCATACGCACGCGGCATGGCTCAATCGTGCGGCAGGCGCGGTACGCGCGCAGTACATTGAATCAGATATCCCCGCCTATTTCGCTTATGCCCGTCAATTTACCTTATGCGACAACTATTTTACAGAAGTGGCCACTCAATCAGCCCCGAACCATCTGATGCTGATTGCCGCTGGTTCACCCATTATCGATAATGCAGATAAGAGCCGTACCTATCAACCACAACCCCCTTATGATTTGCCTTCACTTCCAGAGAATTTATCAGCTGCCGGACGTTCATGGAAGAGTTACGGGGACGAGTTTAATTATTTCAACTATATCAAGAACCTCAAGGGCAGTCCCCATATCCTTAATTGGAAGCAGTTTGATCGTGATGTTGTTTCTAATAAACTTCCTCATGTGTCCTGGTTGTATGCTCCCAGCGGCCCGCAAGACCTTAGTGAACATCCTGCGTATGGCCTCAACAAGGGACAGCCAACGGTTAGGGTCGGGATGGATTGGACAGTTGACCGTGTCAACAAGTTGGCCCAAAGCAGACTTTGGGCCAATAGCGTTATTTTTATCGTTTGGGACGACTGGGGCGGCTGGTATGACCATGTTGAACCTCCGCTTAAAGACACCTGGCAAGGGGGAGGTCCAGCCTATGGCCCCAGTTATGCGGCGACACAATTTAGTTACGGTCCCCGTGTTCCTTGTTTGATCCTGAGCCCCTTTGCGAAAAGAGGGATCAATAAGACTTTTCACTCACATGTTAGTATTGTGAAGTTTTGTGAAACCGTTTTTGGACTTGACCCTTTAAATCCCCGTACTGCCGCGTCAGATGACATGTCCGATTGCTTTGATTTCACCCAGACCCCGCTGTCTCCCCCTCTTTAGTTATAAACCAATCCTGCCTTTTCCGTCGGAAAACGCTTTCTCAAAAACGCCTTCAGACCTTGTTTTTCATTTAAATATAGGGCATACTTTAAATGATATGTACAAAATTTTATTTTCCAACAGTATCACATCATCGGTTGTTGTGGTGCCAAGAGGCCTAGTAGGAATGGTATCATGGAAGCGATCTTTTTATTCTTTTGTTCTACTTTCATTTTTAGCTAATACCGTCATACCTGTACCTTTTGTCCATGCACAAGACCTTCACCTTCATGTGCCTGGAGTCATGGTCCATTTAAGCCCGCCAGAGAACCCTCCAATCCTTAAAGGCGTGACCGTATACCCCAATAATCCATTCAAATTTGATTTTATTCTTGATAAAGGAGATATCGAATTATCGAATGATGCCCTAAAGGATGAATCCAGAAAATTAATAAAATATTTTCTTGCCTCTTTAACTATTTCCGAAAAAGACTTATGGGTTAACCTTTCGCCCTATGAGAAAGACCGCATTATTCCTAATAGCTTTGGGCTTACCGAAATGGGCAGAGACTTGTTGGCAGAAGATTATATGCTCAAACAGATAACTGCTAGTTTGATTTATCCAGATGATGCGATAGGTAAGAAGTTTTGGAAGCGTATATATGAGGAAGCGGCTAAGAAGTATGGTACAACTGATATTCTAGTTAATACATTTAATAAAGTTTGGATAGTGCCTAAAAAAGCAGTCGTGTATGAAAATGCTAAGGCCGGGACGGCTTATGTTGTCGAGTCGAAATTAGAGGTCATGTTAGACCAGGATTATCTTTCCCTTGAAAAACATGAGGGTATTCAATCCAAAAAAGCACGGGTCAAAGATACCAGTCAATTAGGCGGTCAGGTTGTTCGTGAAGTGGTCATCCCTGAATTAACCAAAGAGGTTAATGAAGATAAAAATTTTAGTCACCTTCGCCAAGTCTACAATTCCCTTATCCTTGCCACATGGTATAAGAAAAAAATTAAAGATAGCATCTTAGAGCAGGTGTATGCCGATAAAAATAAAGTAGCTGGTGTCAATATTGACGACCCAAAAGAAAAAGATAGAATTTATCAAAAATATTTAAGAGCGTTTAAAAAGGGAGTGTTTAACTATATTAAAGAAGATATTAACCCAGCGACACAAGAAACAATTCCAAGAAAATATTTTTCAGGTGGTTTGGATATGGCGATGACATTTTCAAACTATGGTCTTAAAAAAATGGCTTTTCAGGTCGTCAATCAACTTTCGGCAGATAGCTTAACAGCAGAAAATGTGGTTTTAATTCAAGAGAACACAGTTCCTGTTAGCCCAATTTTTCACGCGGATGGTATTGCTAAACATCGTCAACAGTTTTCACATAATGAAACAGATGAAATTGATCCGGAGAGAGTAGGTTTATCAATGAGACAAGAACCTGGAAAAATGTTAAATATCATTAGGGCGAGGAATCTGCAAAAAGGGGGTAATACATCAGATCTTAAAATAGAAGAGGGTGTAAAGCAAATAGCCGATCAGAAAAATAATTTTGATCTCGGGTATAAACAACTGGCTTTTCAGTCAAGAATTATTGATGGTACTTCTGAAAGATTTGTCAATATTTATCAAGAAACAAAAGAGATGTTTGATCAGTTGATTAGGGCTATGGGATATGACCCGAAAGATTTTGAGCTTTACCTTCTTGATGAGAAGGATGCTAATGGGTTTGTCTTTCGTTATGATAACAAGGTTTTTCTCAATTTAGGACTCTTGCGCACCTTAATTGAAAATAAGGCACCCAAGCAGGCAGTGGCCTATATCATTGCGCATGAATTAGAACACATTAATCAATGGGT
>CAYZLU010000342.1:0-3051 GCA_964479285.1 uncultured Planctomycetales bacterium
AACACAACATGGTTTTTAAATTCATCGATGGAGGTTAAAATGGGACATACGGTCAATTCGATTGTTATTAATGCGCCATACGAATTGGTTTTTGATATTTCTAACAAGATTGAACGCTGGACCGAGCTTTTTGGGGATGAGTATGCCAAGGCGGATGTTCTTGAACGCAAGGGCAACGAGATCACTTTTCGGCTCACTGATGAGGATGGTAAATCATGGGTGTCCAAGCGTTGGCTTTATAAAGATTTAAAATTTGCCTATGCCCAACGTTGGGAACCGTTGTTTCCTTTTAAATACATGAAGATCGTTTGGTTCTATACAGAAACACCTGATGGGATTAAAATGACTTGGATACAAGATTTTGAAATGGATCCTGGCTTTACAAAATTCTCAGCCGAACAAATCGAAGGATTCATTAATAAACATTCGCAGGATAATATGAAAATATTTAAAAAGGTCATTGAAACTGAATCTTTAGTGTCAAAATAATTTATCTTTAGGTGTCATCCCCGAATGTCAACCAGGGGGCATGGCTTTAGCCGTGTCTCCAAGCAGGTTGCCAAGCGAGGCAGGGTTGAGTGTGAAAGCATTTAGGGAAACTATCCTTCGCTATACCAGGATAAGAGAATTATGGAAAGGAATAATATTATGTCACATGCACAAATAGATTTGAAGGGTAAGGTAGTGCTGATCACCGGCGCCAGCCGTGGGATCGGCAAGGCCATAGCCACACGCATGGCTTCCCATGGGGCCAGTCTTGTCCTGGCTGCCCGCAGTCAACGGCCCTTGGATGAAACCGTGCATCATTTGAAAGATAAATATGGCATTGATGCGATCGGTGTTCCAGCTGATGTGGGTAGACTGGCAGATTTACAAAATTTGGTAAATAAAGCTAAAGCTCATTTTAAGCAAATTGATATTTTAATTAATGTGGCCGGTGTTTCCAGCCAGCATCCTTTTCATCTGCAGCCTATTGAAGACTTTGAAACTTTAGCCAATACTAATTATTTGGGATATGTTCGTTTGATCCGATTGGTCATTCCTGATATGGTCGACAGAAAGAATGGACATCTAATCAATGTGGTTTCTGGGTCGACGCTGGTAGATCCTATTCCCCGGGGATTCTTGGCGTATAGTTCCTTAAAGATGGGGTTGCGTGCTTTTTTAAAAGGTCTTTTTTGGGAAATGCGTGAGCATAATATTAAAGTGACCTCATTGTTGCCAGGGGTGGTAGCTTCTGATTTGACAGACCATCTCAAAGATGTTGCCCAAACTCAACGTGATCGTTTAATGGATCCAGAGGCTGTGGCAGACATGGTCAGCTTTGCATTGTCAGTACCAGCAAACGCCTGTCCCCTTGAATTAGCAGTCATTAATCAATTAACAACATGGACTAAGCCAATCATTGATTATCAACAGACCCAGGCGAAATAACTGGGGACTGAGGCCTGTTTTGTTTTAAGCCGCATTTTGCGGCAAAAACAGGTGTCTGTCCCCAATTATGGTAGGAGGTATGGTTATGGACCAAACCGTCTCTGTATTTCCCAAAAACAAGTTTCAAGAAGTACGCGTGGGCATTCGTGAGTTTAAGGGTAATGATTTGGTGGATATCCGTATTTGGACAAATGCTCAAGGAGTAGATCAAATGGTGCCGACTGCCAAAGGGGTGACAATCAATGTTCATCTTTTGCCCCAACTGCTCAAGGCGCTTACGGTAGCTGAAAATATTCTGAAGGAAAATAGGATGTTAGAATGATGGCCAAGATTCCGAGCTTCAGCGAGTGTCCGGCGAGCAACTGCGAGTGTCGGTCAATACGACGATGAGGACCCTGTTTCCTGCTCGTCAGACGGGGTTAATTTATTAAAATTATGACAATTGACGCTCATAGTCACTATATGCCACCTGAAGTGGCTGTTAATACTGCCTTCTTTAAGGAGTATTGGTCTGATGCTTCAAAACAATTACGATTGATGGATGAACATCATGTCGATCAGGCCGTGTTATTGTATCCCACTAGTGATGCGCATTTAAAGATGGGCGGTTGGCGGGCAGTGTGTAGAATTTATAATCAAAAAATTGCTGAACTTGTAAAAGCTCATCAAGGACGTTTTATTGGGGCAGGCATTATACTCCCTGATTCTTCGACGGCGCTTACAGAAGAGTTGAAGCGGATTAAAGATTTGGGATTAAAAATGTTATCATTAGCGTCAAGTTATGATGGCAGGTATTTGGATGATCCTTTATTTGATGAGGTCTTTGAATTTGCGGGCGACAATAAAATGCCGGTGCATGTCCATCCTCAAATTATGAATCCTATTGGCCAGGAACGTGTTCAAGATCCTTTATTAAGCCCGGTTTTGGAGTATGTCTTTGATGTCTCTATGTGTATCGGTAAAATGATGATGTCTGGAGTGTTTACAAAATACCCAAAGGTGAGTTTTATTTTTGCACATTTCGGTGGGGTTTTGCCCATTGTCAAAGAGCGTTTTGATTCCACCTATAGCATGTTAAGACGCCGGAATTTTGTTAAAGATTTGGGTAAAGTCCCAAGTGAATATTTTAATCATTTATATTTTGACATGAGCGGCACGCGTTCCCCCGGATCTTTGCAGACCGCCTTGGAAATGACGGACGTAAAACATATTTTATGGGGAAGTGATTTTCCAGCCAATCAAAATTTCAAAGATTCGTTAAGTATGGTATCTCAAGGTATATTGTCCGCTGAGCAGAGAAATTTTATTTTAGGTGAAAATCTTCACAGCCTTCTGATTTAAATCTCCGACGCTGTGTTGAGTCATTTCTAAAAATAGGGACAGGCACCTATTTTGTTTTAGGCCGCATCTTGCGGCAAAAATAGGTGCCTGTCTCCAATATAAAAATACTTAAAATATTTCCTTGACATCACAAATTTATCTGGTAATCTTATTGAACCTTTGAAGAAGCTTTCGGAGCATTTTTATCTGTTCTTTGACAATCTATTGTCCAAATCAATTTGAAAAGTTTTGCCAATGTTTACAAAAAAGCCAAGTACTTTTGGAGAGTTTGATCCT
>CAYZLU010000343.1:0-3050 GCA_964479285.1 uncultured Planctomycetales bacterium
TATATCTGTCTGATTTGATTTACAAGACAACGGATCCTTTTGAGCGGAGCCGCCTTATTAAGATCATAAAGAACGGGTCTATAGTTGTCTGGGGGCACATAAATTTACAGGGAAATTACGATTTTTCTGATGCTGTGCTTAAAAACTCAATAAATTTTTCTCTCTCAAAATTAGTGGATTTGGACGTGGCTTAAATTGGGAGCGTATTTTGGGCCTAACTTATTGAAAATAAGCATCTTAATCAAAACCCTATGACCCTTTACTCCTTAATTTGTAGTTTTACCCTAATCAGCTCCTGTCTTATTTTTTGTGCTTGAAGAACTCGACTTGCCTCAATCTTTTTTGCGCTTCTTCCTTGGTTTTATATGGGCCTCCCAGATTCTTTCCTTTTTCCGAATGTACCGCATAACCTTTGGCAGTCTTGACTATCATATCCGCTCCTTATTTTCAATTTCTGTGTATAACGCTCAAATAATTATTGATATTATCATCCCCCGAAAAAGCCGTTGCTATATCTCCTGCCGTTATTTTTTCTTCTTCTCGATAAACTTCACCCTCTAAAGTCACGATTTCGTCTTCAACCGTGACGTGAATATTATCAGCTACCAGCGATAGGGACATTTCTCTACCTATGGCATCTTGAATATCTATAGCCAGTTCGTCATCTAACCCCGTTGGGTTTAACCTGAAATTATCCTTAAGAGCCCCTAATGCATCTGCCTCTTCTAAGTTTCCCTCGTTTTTTTCATATCCTTCCGATCCATATCCTACCCACATCTGGGAAACCTCAGGATCATTCTCTTGATCTATGTTGTGCTGTGTTTCCGATGATTGGTGACATTTTTGATCATTTGAATTTTTCATTTTTATCTCCTCTTTTACCCCATCGTATTATCAAATTCTTAATGGGTTGACATCCAAAAACACTTCATCATGCACTCAACTTTGAATATTTTTAGCCAAAAATGGGGAATCGATTTATGATGTTATTCTAGGGAGGGTCAAAATTGAATCAATTGTACCGAGGTATAATTTAAAAAATAAAGCAGGGTCGCATGCGGTATGATGTTCGAATCTGTTTAATGCAGATTCATTTAACCGTACTTCTATTCATATCTCTTACTTCTTATCAAACGCAACTTTAATAAGATCAATTAACGATTTGTCAGTAAACGGTTTATGTAAGAAACCTACTGCTCCTTCTTTTAAAGCCTTCTGCTTAAGATCACCATTTTTATCACCCGAAATAATAATGACCCAATGTTTAAATCCTATTTCCTTAAATTTTCGCAGTGCATCCCATCCATCTAAGCCCGGCATATGAATGTCCAGGATCAAACACCCCGGAGGACTTTGGGGCACGGCGCTAAAGAATTCCTCCGCGGAAAGGAATGTCTCCACCTCAAACCCATAAGTATTCATAAGCAACTTAAGCGCGCGACACACTGACTCATCGTCATCCACAATATAAATTTGTTTCTTGTCTGGAAAGATTTCGTCACACTCCTTAAGGTGTAATTTCTATACCTACATAATAGTAGTCTAAGAGGGGATCAAAATTAATCAATTATACCAAGGTATACTAAGTGCCCGTCAGACCAATCCAACTAAAAGATTTATTCTCTCTAATAATGAGATGACTGTATTTGACCTCTGAAGGATATACGACCGATTTTCCAGTGACTCTCAAAATAATGAAAAACCCACCAGTCATTAATAATAGATGGGGCTTCCGGGTAAAAAATTACTTTTTAACCTTCTTGCCTTTCTTCTTGTTTGCGACTTTGTCTCCTACCGTCCCCTATTGTTCTCACCTTATTCTTGTTTCTTTTCTATGAGTTTGGCTGTCAATGCTCTTACTGAATCCATGATATCTACAGGAACCGCAAGGACGACTGTATTGGATGCGGTCGGCCCAAGACCATCTATGGTTTGAAGCGTTCTTAATTGCATTGCCCCGGGAGATTGGGCCATTGTCTTTGCTGCCTCTGCAAGATTGACAGCGGCTAACTTATCTCCTTCTGCCTTGGTAATGTTTGCCCTTTTTTCTCTTTCCGCAGAAGCCTGCCGGGACATCATCTTCTTTAAGTCTTCAGGTACATCCACATCCAAAAGCTTGATTGCCGTAACTTTAAGCCCCCAGGTCTCCGCCTGCTTTTGAATAATCACTTCAATTTCATCGCCGATCTTCTGCCGTTCCGCCAAAAGATCATCAAAGGTCATCCCGCCAACCACATCCCTCAACGCCGCCTGCGCGTATTGAGAAACCGCATACAAATAATTCTGAACCTTAATAACAGCATTTTGAGCATCCACGACTTGGAAATAAACAACGCCATTGATTGATACAGGCACATTATCCTTAGTGATCGCTTGCTGTTTGGGGATATCGTTAGTTAAAACCCTCATATCAATGACCCTTGCGTTCTCTATCAAAGGAATGATGAGATTGAGCCCAGGCTGTAGCGTTCTTGAATATCTGCCGAGCTGAAAAACAACTCCTGTTTCATACTGCTGTATGATCCTGACCCCTGCAATGATAATGTACCCCAAAATAAAAACAATACCCAACATTGCTACGCCCATATCCACTCCTTTGTTAGATTATTTAGTTTAGATTCAAAATATATCTTAAATCGCAATGGGGAAATTGGAGGATTACGGATAGGTAATTCTTGGATCATAGTGGATTAGTATCTCTTTTTGTTACCCTGTCCCTTACCACTCCAGTCACCGCCTTGGCTCCTATCAGTACTACGTGGATTTTCGTTCTTCGCACGAGCTTCGTTTACATTGAGCACTAGAGAGATCCGCTAAAGCGGCATTTGAGGCAGGACGATCCTAGGGAGGCACCCTCGAATGTTAATTTGATAGTACACCTTTATCATGGGATAGTCAACGTCAGTCTTTAGTGAAGGTGCCATGGGCTGAAGGAGTTCAAACGTTCGATCAGGGGTAAAAAGTTCTGTAACTTTATTAGTTACATATGTTTACGTTGTTAAGAAAGTTGGGATGACTTACGGGACAAGATTAAAAGCTGTTTGCCGGTA
>CAYZLU010000344.1:0-3043 GCA_964479285.1 uncultured Planctomycetales bacterium
TGGCTGCCATGATGATTCCGCTGCCCGGTTCTTTCGTGGCCCTTTTCGTGCTGATGAATAAACTACATTTGATCAATACCCGTTTCGGCTATATTTTGTGCATGATCAATGTCGGGCTTTCCATGAGCATTTTATTATTGAAAACTTTTTTTGATAAAATGCCCCATGATCTGGAAGATGCCGCACGTATCGACGGCTGCGGTAAGATAGGCATCTGGTGGCATGTGGCTTTACCCTTGGCTCGTCCGGCCATCGCAGTCATCGTGATTTTTAATTCACTTAATGTATGGAATGAGTATATCCTGGCTACCTTGCTCTTGGGGGACTCTCAATTGATGCCTTTGCAAAGGGGCCTCATGGTCTTTCAAGGGGCCAATAGCACTGATTATCCGGTCCTGATGGCTGGTCTGACAATGGCAGCGGTACCTATTATTATGGTATACTTACTTATGCAGAAACATATTGTGAAAGGTCTCTCTTCAGGAGCAGTGGTAGGATAATGCATACCTCCCCCTCAGTAGCACGCAACTTTACGACGCCGAAACAGCTGGGCTTTTTGTGCGTGAATATCGTTATGATCTCTGTATTATTGACGGGAGCAAATAACGTACAAGCACAGGACCCTTCTGCTGTTTCGAAAGAAAGCCGTAGTTCTTCTGAAATTGTGCAGTCAGCCTGGAAAGCTTCCAAGGATGGGGACGTAAAAACCCTCACGGACCTGGTAGACGAGATAACGAAAACCTACGGTGAGAAGGCCAAGGTATTAGCGGCCCAATTAAGTACTTTTCCCACCCACGACAAAATAGATGACTACAAAATCATGTCAGATGTAGCTACTGCCATGTTTATCAAGGCTGAAGCTTTTATGCATCAAGGGAAAAACGATGAGGCGATCAAGCAGTTTAAGAACATCATTGCCCAATATCCCTGGGCCCAGTGTTTCGATCCCAGCCGTGGTTCTTATTGGTCAGTGGCGGAAAAATCCCAGTCTAGTATTGATGTAATGACAGGTAAGGCGCCGCAAAACCCAAAGCCTGTAAAAAATGCGCCCAAAACCCTTCCTGTCCTGAGATTTCCAGGGGAAGAAGTGGTGGATTGGACAAAATACGGAAAGTTTTATAACGTAGGGACCAAGGATTATCATTATCAGATCATTGATAAGGAAGGATTGGCAACAGCATTAGGTGAGGGCATATATCCTAACATAGTAGGTGTGTATAAAGACCCCAGGTATAAAAAAGCATTGAAAGCAGGGCGTTTGCAAGGCAGCCATTGGGATTTTGTCAACACGACGGATCTGGAAGCTGCTTTTTATAAATGGGTCACATCGCCGGAATCCAGGGGGGTACAATTATTCTATATAGGTGAGATTTTTGAAAAGGCCAATATGTACACTCACGCGATCAAGGCCTATCAGTCGCTGATCGTGAATTTCCCATCGACGGTTGCCTGGACTTATTGGCAGACTCCCTGGTATCCAGCCCAGGCAGCGGTGGCCAAGATCCAGTATTTGATCCGCATCCATCCTGAACTTCATATGGAATTTAAAGGTGGGAAGATACGTGTAATTAACCCCGATGATCCTCATAACTTTGTGGCCATCACCAGGCCAGGCGTTCTACGAAAATTAAGCTTGTTGGAAATTGCCAAACAAAAATTAAACTTGCAGCCAAGGGCGATGTCCCTGGGGAAACCTGTTTTTTATTCAGGGCAGGGACAGGTGCGTTTTGTTAAATATGAAAATGGTCAGTGGCAATTATTGGTGGACAACAGGCCTTTTTTTATCAAAGGCATGAGCTATATGCCTACCAAGGTCGGACAAGGCCCGGATGATGGTACCTTGGTTGATTGGATGAGGGAAGATGATGACCATGATGGCATTATCGATGCGCCGTATGAAGCATGGGTGGACAAGTACGGGGACAATAAACACCATGCCGATGAGCCTGTGGTAGGTGATTTTAAGCTGATGAAGGACATGGGGGTCAATACTTTACGTATTTATTATCAACCCTACATGAAATCCGACAAGGCATTTTTGGAAAAAATGTATAAGGGTTATGGTTTTAAAGTGGCCATGAGCAATTTTTTAGGTAAATACGCGATCGGTTCCGGGGCCAGTTGGAGCGAGGGCACAGATTACGAAAATCCTGTGCACCAGAAGAACATGATGGAATATGTCCGGCAAATGGTCAATGAATTCAAGGATGAGCCCTACATCCTGATGTGGATTTTGGGAAATGAAAATAATTATGGTGTTGCTTCCAATGCAGACAAAAAGCCGGTCGCCTATTATAAATTTGTCAATGAGGTGGCCAAGATGATCAAATCGATTGATCCCAATCATCCGGTTGCGATCTGTAATGGCGACGCTTTATATTTGGATAAATTTGGAAAATATGATCCTGACGTGGATGCCTATGGTGCCAATGCTTACCGTGGGAACTATGGTTTTGGTTCCTTTTGGGATGAGGTCTCCGAATTATCAGGCAAACCGGCTTTTATTACGGAATATGGCGCTCCGGCGTTTGCGCTGACCATGAATTATGAGGAGTCCCAGCAGGAACAATCCGATTATCATAAAGGCAATTGGCTGGACATTCTTTACAACAGTGCCGGTTATAAAGAAGGTGCCGGAAATTCCGTCGGTGGAATGACTTTTGAATGGCTTGATGAATGGTGGAAGAACTATTCGCCTTCCGTCCATGATACGAAGGCAGATGCGGTCGGGCCTTTTCCGGGCGGTTATTACTTTGAGGAATGGTTTGGCATCATGGGCCAGGGAGATGGCAGTCAAAGCCCGTACTTGCGCGAACCTAGGAAAGTGTATTATACTTATAGAGAGATGTGGAGGTCTTAAAAGGGAGCCCCCAAGGTAATCCAGTAAGAACAATTAATCAATCAGGAGGAGTGGAATGAGAAAATGGTTAGGGTTATTTTTTATTGTATCATTTGGCCTATGCGCGATGAATGTTTTCGCGGATGACCAGGGCGCTGTCAGCGCTGCTAAAATGGCTGCGGATTCTCAGCCGGTGCCGGTACC
>CAYZLU010000345.1:0-3037 GCA_964479285.1 uncultured Planctomycetales bacterium
CATGACGTACGATGTCATGGGACTTATGCCCTTTAATATGAGCATGATTCCTGCGGTGTGGGGTTTATTGCTCATATTAATGGGCATAAGTCCCATGTCATCGTACGTCATGGCGTTGAAATTTTAGAAAATTTGGCTCATCGTGGTGCTTGCGGCTGTGACCCTGAAACCGGTGACGGCGCTGGTATTTTGATCCAGATGCCTGATGCTTTTTTTCGCAAAGAATTAGCCAAAAATGATTTGAAACTGCCTGCCTTTGGTGATTATGGCGCCGGCTTGGTTTTTTTACCGACGTCTTTAGATGATCGAAACGTCATTGAATCGTATACCGAGCATATTATCCATGAAGAAGGCCAGAAATTAATTGGTTGGCGAGAAGTCCCGCATGAACCTATGAAAATCGGCCATGTGGCCCGCTCGGTGATGCCTGCGTTCAAGCAACTTTTTATTGCCCGTGGTACCAATACCCCGCGTGAAGATTTTGACCGTAAACTTTATGTGATCCGCAAGCGTTTGTGGAACAAGGTTTATAATTCCACCCTGACACAGAAGAATTTTTATTATTTCTGTTCACTCAACAGCCATACCATGGTTTACAAGGGCCAGTTGATGAGCGAGCAATTGGACCGCTTTTTCCCTGATTTGAGTGATGCAGCCATGGTTTCAGCTATTGCCCTGGTGCATTCGCGTTATTCCACGAATACATTTCCCAGCTGGGCCCTGGCCCATCCTTATCGCTATATAGCCCATAACGGGGAGATCAATACTTTGCGCGGCAACATCAACTGGATACAAACGCGCGAGAAACAGTTTGTCTCCAAGGCTTTTGGTGAGGATTTGAAAAAAGTATTGCCTATTGTTGTGCCGCACGGTTCTGACACAGCGACTTTTGACAATGTTTTGGAGATGCTCGTCCTTTGCGGCCGTTCGCTGCCGCACGCCATGATGATGATGATCCCCGAGGCATGGAGCAATCACCAGGAAATGGAACGTTCCAAGCGCGCGTTCTATGAATACCATTCCTGCTTGATGGAACCCTGGGATGGTCCCGCGGCCATGGCTTTTTCCGACGGGCGTTATATCGGCGCCCTCCTTGACCGCAATGGGCTGCGTCCTTCCCGATATGTGGTCACCAATGACGATATCGTGATCATGGCCTCGGAGGTGGGGGTATTACCCGTCGCGGTTGAAAAAGTGGTGACCAAAGGGCGCCTGCAACCAGGAAAAATGTTTTTGGTGGACACCCAAGAAGGCCGTATCATCGATGACCGCGAAGTCAAAGAGTCCATGGCCCGTCGCCATCCCTACGAAAAATGGCTCAGGGAAAACATCGTGGACATATCTACGCTGCCCACGCCTAAGAAAGTCCCTGGCCTTAATGAAGAAACTTTATTGGAACGCCAGCGTGCCTTTGGGTATACCATCGAAGACCTGAAGATCATTTTACAGCCCATGGCCCAGGGTGAAGAAGCAACAGGTTCCATGGGGACAGATACGCCGTTGGCAGTATTGTCGGACAGACCCAAGATCCTTTTTGAGTATTTCAAACAATTGTTCGCCCAGGTGACAAACCCTCCGATTGATGCCATCCGTGAAGAGATCATCATGGCTGAAGACATGATGTTGGGGCCGGAGAGCAATTTGCTCGAGGAAGGGCCGCAGCATTGCCGTCGCTTGTGGGTCCATCATCCGGTGTTGACCAATGAAGAAGTAGAAAAAATCAGTCGTATCCGTAAAGGAGCGTTAAAGGCGTTGAGATTGCCGGTGGTCTTCGATAAGAAAGACGGCGTAGCGGGACTTGAGAAAGCTTTTGAAATCCTGTGTACCAAAGCAGATAAGGCCATCGCAGAAGGCTACGGTATTTTAATCCTTTCGGACCGCGACATTTCTTCCAAAAAGGTCCCGCTGCCCTCGTTGTTGGCCTGTGCCGGGCTGCACCATCATTTGATCCGACAGGGGACCCGTACCAAGGTCAGTATCGTGGTTGAAAGTGGCGATGCACGGGAATTGCACCATTTCGCGGTCCTGATCGGTTATGGGGCCAATGCGGTCAATCCGTACCTGGCTTTTGAATCCATTGAAGCAATGACCAAGGACAAAAAGTTTGACCTGGAGATGACCTTCAAGGAGGCCCAGAAGAATTTTCTGAAAGCCTGCCACAAGGGTTTGTATAAAATTATTTCTAAGATGGGCATTTCCACGATCCAGTCTTATTGTGGGGCGCAGATTTTTGAGGCAGTGGGCCTGGGCCAAGAGTTGATTGATAAGTATTTTGCCGCGACACCTTCGCGCATCGGCGGGATTAACATTGATACGGTGGCCCAAGAGGCTTTGATGCGCCATGAAAAAGGATATCCCCGCGTTCCTGCGCAAAATGGGATGTTGGATGAAGGTGGTGAATATTATTGGCGTAAAGAAGCGGAATACCACCAATTAAACCCGACGACGATAGCGCTTTTGCAGCATGCGACACGTTCCGGCAATTTTCAGGTCTTTAAGCAATATTCCAAAGCAGTCAATGAGCATAGCCGTCAATTGGCCAATATCCGTGGACTTTTAAAATTTAAAACGGGGCACCCCATCCCTCTTGAAGAGGTCGAGCCTGTCTCGGAGATTGTCAAACGTTTTGCCACGGGGGCCATGAGTTATGGTTCCATATCCAGGGAAGCACATGAGACCCTGGCCATTGCGATGAACCGTTTGGGAGGTTTTTCAAACACGGGTGAAGGCGGTGAAGATGCCGTGCGTTTTAAAAAAGATCCCAATGGTGATTGGCGCCGCAGCCGTATCAAGCAGGTGGCCCAGGGCCGTTTCGGGGTGACGATCGAATATTTAGTAAACGCGGACCAGCTCCAGATCAAAATGGCCCAGGGCGCCAAGCCAGGCGAGGGCGGTCAGCTTCCAGGCCACAAGGTATCTAAGGAAATCGCATATACCCGACATACCACACCAGGGGTTGGTTTGATTTCGCCGCCGCCCCATCACGATATTTATTCTATTGAGGACTTGGCCCAATTAATCCATGATTTAAAGAATG
>CAYZLU010000346.1:0-3013 GCA_964479285.1 uncultured Planctomycetales bacterium
TTTTACCACCAAATAAAGTTACTGCTTATTTTAAACGATGGACTCAGAAAGCAAAATTGATAAAATCTCCACAATTAAAAGAACTTCGATCATTCGGGGAGTTAGTATCCTTTATAGAATCTCAACCATTAATAGAACATCAACCACCAATAGAGCCTCAAAAATTCATAAAAGAATTTATGAATTCTCAACCACCAATAAATACTGAAAGAAATCCAGGCAATGCAGGTTTGTATTTTCTTTTAATGGGTATTGAATTTGAACAAATAATGCCACCATCAGACGATGCAATGACGGGTTACAGCGGTACAAAAGATGGGGCGCTGAAATGGATTGGCCTAAAATTGAGAGATTTAGAACTTCTTCTTGAGAAATCATCTAGCATTCCTTTAGTTTCTCTAAATCGTGAAATAAGTGGACTTAAAGCAATACGGGTTAAAATAAGTCCTGAGCCTGATACCACGATAATAACAATTACCATGGTCCCTCGACCTGGGGATTTACCAGATTATGAATTAAGCAAAAATTCTGAAGGAAGCCAGCCTACCGCTGTTAAAACGATAGACAACGCTGAATTAGCGAGTGTCCCACCAGAAATTCAACCACCTGGTGGTATCGATTTAAATACAACGAACGGGATGCAATGGAAGGACAGCAAGGACGGTACCGGCGTTGAAATGGACATCGACCAATTCATGATTGCACGAGTCAGGCGTGAAGGAGTTAATTATCTTTCACCTGTCGTTCTTAAAATGACGCCAGTCAAGAGCATTTGGTCTTTAGCAGGAATCCAGGCACCTGCATAGGGGTTAACCCCACAGCGTGTGGCGGTTTTCCAAATCCTTATTTCGCCTACACCCAATTAAAATTATAGAACATTAAAACCAAATCATGATATAATCCTTCCCCCATTGTCACGGTATGTCCTGGACAGTAGTGTTTATTCTTTTATACAGTTGGCTATTCCTGGAATGAATCAGATCATTGTTAATAATATTGTAACTCTATATTCTACATGTGTTTATAATATTTTAGTTTTAAATTATTAAATTGGCACATTATTTGCTATATATCTAGGTAACAACGTAATGTGGAGAATTTGTATATGATCACAAGTGAAACTAAAAAACGTATGACCATTACTGAGGTGGCTAAAATAGTAGGTATCAGCGCCAAAACCATTGTGAGATGGGAAAAAATGGGAAAGATCAAAAAACCTCTGCGAAATTGGAGAAGCTGGAGGGTCTATGATGAAAATGACCTTACCCATATCCGTCAATTGCATGAAACTCTTATCGAAGTTGAATAAATATATTATTTTTTGGAGATCAAGGTTATGAAAAAGTATTCAAGGTTATTGGCCGTTCAAATTTTTGTCTTATGGAATTTAATGGGATTTATTTCAATAGTAAACGCCCAAGATGCGCTAAAACAATTAAACGCACCAAATCCAATTCAAAGCGATACCTTGCAAAAATCTTCCATGCAAAAATCTTCCATAACGGGTGGATCTATGGATGAAGAAAAAATAAAGGCAACCTTGACCCCGGATGAATTTAAAAATTATGCAGGCGCCCGAGCTTATGTAGACCAAAATAGCCAGTATACATTAGGGGCAGATGATGTGATTCAAATTGTTGTCATGCGCCACCCGGAAGTCAGCGGTGAATACACCATCAACAAAGAAGGCAAGATCCAATATGAATTTGTCGGGGATGTCATTTTAGCAGGTTTGACCAAAGAACAGGCCATTGATATTTTATCCAAGAAATTATCGGTATATATCATCAAACCTGAAATCAGCCTTAAAATCGCCGCTTATAACAGCAAAATTGTCTATGTGGTGGGGGAAGTCGCTAATCCAGGAAAAATCCCTATGCATGGGGACACGATCACCGTTCGTGATGCATTATTGGCAGCGGGATTACCTTTGATCACCGCGGCAAGCGACAGCGCCTCAATATTTACACCTTCAGACACGGGCAAGGTGGTCAGAAAGAAAGTCAACGTGGATGCTTTGCTTTATAAAGGAGACTTACGGGAGAATTATGTGCTGCGCCCTGGGGATTGTTTGTATGTGCCTGCAACTTTTTTGGCTAAAGCCATGCGGGCCATAAGCCCTGTGACCCAACCTGTAGAAGCAGTGGCTGGTACAGGCGGAGCGGCAAAATACGCATTTTAAAGGAAATAAATTTAAAGGAATGTTCAAATGGAAGAAATGCAGCATGGGATCATGGAATATTTGAAAGTTTTCTTCAGGCGCAGATGGTTCGTTATCGTTCCTGCTTTTGCCGGGCTGGTTTTAGGGATTTGTACGGCCATGCTGCTGCCTAAAGAATACCTTTCTTCCATGAAAATCCTGGTTGAAGAGGAAAAAAATGACAACCCGCTTTTAAATAATATCGCTGTTTCAACCTCAGTCGCACAGCGCATCCAAACCATCAAAGAAACGATGCTCGGATGGGACAGCTTGAATGAATTAGTCAAGCGTTTGCATTTAGATAAAAACATCCATTCTCAGGTCGAATTGGAACAATTTATCAAGAAACTCCAAGACCAAATTGATTTTAAACCCGATGGGAACATTATTGAAATTTCTTATATTTCA
Source organism: uncultured Planctomycetales bacterium (assembly GCA_964479285.1). GTDB lineage: Bacteria > Omnitrophota > Gorgyraeia > Zapsychrales > Fredricksoniimonadaceae > JABDGZ01. The sequence goes on from CAYZLU010000346.1 coordinate 2,609, forward strand.
ACCGGACCTAGGCAGGCCCAGGCAGTGGTCAAGAATGTGACCAATATTTTCATTGAACGTAATGTCCTGGCCCAGGACAGTGAGACAGCCAATGCCATCAAATTCATCGAAGAGCAGCTGCATGTCTATCTGGGAAAGATAAAATCAGCCGAAATTGCAGATCTTAAAGACAAGTTAAATACCTTGTTAATCGATTCTACAGAAATGCACCCTCAAGTCAGGGAATTACGGAGCCAGATCGCCAAAAAAATGGAAGAATTAAAGCAGGAAGGTCTGGAATACACGCCCGATATCAAACTTTCAGAGGAAACAACCAATCCAATGGTTTCACAAATCCAGGCGGCATTGACAAATATCGGCCAAAAAGCCCTGGCTTCTCCTGAAGTCAATAATGCTAATACTGCC
>CAYZLU010000347.1:0-3002 GCA_964479285.1 uncultured Planctomycetales bacterium
CCCTTGTCCGTATTATCCTAAAAATTCACCACCCCTTCTTTACGCGGCAACGAAAGGCACAACCCCTTTTAGGTTCAATGTCCATGTAGGCGATGTTGGGCATACCTTGATACTCGGACCCACCGGGGCTGGTAAATCGGTCTTATTGTCCCACATCGCTAATTCAGCGTTGCGTTATGAAGGCGCCCAAGTTTATATTTTTGATAAGGGCCACAGCCAATATGTTTTAACACAAGCTGTAGGCGGGGAGTTTTATGACATTATGGGAGATGATGATAATCTGGCTTTTTGTCCATTGAGTGATCTGGAGACCCTTGCTGAGCAAAAATGGGCTTGCGGCTGGATTGAACGGATTGTTTCCCTGCAAGGGGTCGTTATGGGGCCGGCCATTCGCGCTGCCATCGAAGGGGCCATCCGTGATACCGGTAAATCCCGGTCTAAAACATTGTCAGACTTTTATTTAAATCTTCAAAATGATGAAATTAAAGAAGCGTTAAAACCCTTTGTACAGATCAAAGAAGGATACATGTCTTCCTTGCTGGATGCCAAGGAAGACGGGTTTAAAAAGGACAGATTCCAGACCTTTGAGATTTCAAACCTGATGGGATTAGACAACAGGTTAAGCACGCCAGTCCTGCTTTATTTATTCCATAAAATCCAATGTTCTTTGGATGGGAGTCCAACCTTCATCATCATTGATGAAGGCTGGTTAATTATGCTGCATGAAACATTTATGACCTATTGGATAGAATTTTTAAGGACCATCAGGAAAAGCAATGCCTGCGTGCTGTTAGCTACTCAGAGCCTTTCAGATATTGTCAATTCACCGTACGTTAATTTCATCAATGAAAGTTGTTTTACAAAAGTTTTTTTGCCTAATCCTGCGGCCAGAGAAGCAGACAATAGAAGGTTTTATGAGGCTTTTGGTCTTAATGAACGTCAGATTGAGATCATCAGTAGCGCCGTCCGGAAAAAGCATTATTACGTGACAGCCCGTGATGTGGGGCATCGTTTGATTGATCTGGGATTAAGGAATTTGGAAATGGCTTTTTACGGTGCAGGGACAACACCACAGGAGAGGCAAAAGGTCAAAGAGCTCATGGAAAATTACGGGGAAAATTGGCCTGCCAAATGGCTGGAGAGCAAGGGATTAATTCCACAAGCCCAAGAATGGCTAGCGATTAAAGAGGCAACCCCCCTCTTTTTCTCAAAGAGGGGCAGGGGGAGTTGAAATAATATGAGAACACTTTTATGCTTATCTATGATTTTGGCCATGTCAACACCCAAAACCATGGCCCAGGATGTGGCCACCGAACACACCCAGCTATTAAATAATATTGAGCTTATTACAGAGAACATACGCCAGCTTCAAAGTTTATATAATGAAGTTGAAATGATAAAAAACCAGGTGGAAGGGCTTAAATCTGTAGCGACTTACCAAAATAATTTTAGTGACATAGATGGGTTAAGAAACAATTTAACTAGTGTCACCAATCAAGGGTCAGCTTTGTCTAACCAAACTCAAGGAATATTGTCCCAAATGCAGCAAGAAATTAATAATTTACCAGCCAACGGAACAATGACTGACAGGGAGAGGTACATTGATCAAAGCACGGTCAATATCCTTCAGAACTCTTTGAACAGGGTCACCCAAGAACGGCAAAATTATCAGAAGGAAACAGACGCGGTCAATGCTTTGATGGCCAAGAATGATCAGGCGGTTGGGCAAACACAGGCCTTGCAAACTTCCAATGAGATAGCAGCGCAGACCATTGCACAAATGCAGTCCACCCGTGAATTATTAAGCGAAAACATCATCGTGCAAACCGCGGCCACCATGCGAGAAATCCAGGAAAGACAGGACATGATCAACACCATGAACCAGATGATCCAGCCAGATAATAGCGACAGCAATGTCAATATGGAGAATTAGCGATGAATTCAACGGTCATGACCATATTTAATCAACTCACAGGTCAATACAGCAGCAGCATTTCAGCCATACAGTCAGGAAGCATCGTGCTTGGTAAAGAATTGTTCAATTGCATAGCGCTTTTTTCAGTCGGGTTATTGGGCATCAATCGCTTATTGAACAAAAATGTCGATATGGTCGGATCGAACCTCGAATTGATACGATGGTTGATTTATCTTAATGTTTTTTATCTTTTTATTACTGAATATGACCAATTTCTACCTTTGATAATTAATTCTCTTCAACAAGCCGGTGCTTATTTGGGGGGTCAGGCCGGTGGTTCTTACACAATGCCTACACCGGCAGGAATTATCAGTAATGGTTTTAATATAGCTTTAAAAATAGTTGGGATAGGATTTAAACAGACCTTGCTTCTTAATGTTGGTATGGCCCTGGTAACGGTGGTGGCGGTCGTGGTGATTTTGTATTGTTTCGGCATGGTTGCCGTCGAACTTATTTTAATCCAAATAGGAAGTAAAATAATATTAGCAGGAGGTATTTTCTTATTGGCTTTCGCAGGCACAACATGGACCAGAGAATATGCGGAACATTATGTGCATACGTTCTTTCATATCGGTATCAAAATGCTTTTTATTTATATTTTGGTAGGAATAGGGGCTGGATTGACCAATAGCTGGGCCCAAACACTTGATAACATCCCTTTTAACCTGACATTTCAATATGATTTTGCGATCGTCATGGCCACCTTTGTTTTTTACATGCTTTGCCAAAAATTGCCTGGTCAAGCCGCGGTTTATTTGACGGGAAGATTATCGATGAATTTTGACGCGGTACCTTCGTTACCTGATGTCGTGAAAGGCTCAATTGCTTTAAGTAAAAAAGCAGTGGAGGTGGGTACTGGCATGTATGCTGGAATGCAAGGTAATACCAAAGCCAGTAATGCCGCAGTACAGGCAGCAAAAGCGGATTTTGCCGCCCAGGGCAAAACAGCAAGTCCCCAGGACATTCAAAATGAAGCCATTAAAACACTGGGAGCGGCTAAAAAAGCAATGAAAGAAGCGCAGTGGGA
>CAYZLU010000348.1:0-2999 GCA_964479285.1 uncultured Planctomycetales bacterium
TTCTGGTGATTGCCGGCAAAGGGATAAGGAACCAATATTGCTGGTATTCCTAACAGCCCTAATTCGCTCACAGTTGCTGCTCCAGCCCTGGCTATAACGACGTCTGCAGCAGCGTAGGCACCGCTAATGTTATTGATGAAGGGATATACCTTGACTGGCAAATTGGCCTCCCTATATTTCCGTTCATACATTTCAAAATCCCGTGGCCCTGTCATGTGTATTGCCTGAAAAGGAACAGGGAATATTTCGAAAAACACTTCATTTAACCGTTGACTGCCCTGGGAGCCGCCTATCAGTACAATTGTTTTTTTATTTTTCTCAAGGCCAAAAGCGACCAATCCTTCTGTTTTCGACGGGGTATCACCGTGGTGGCACGGGCAGCCTGTCCATACTACCTTGGCTGGATCGAAATATTTGCGGCTGCCTTCAAAGCTGATGGCCACTTTTTTCACTATCTTCGCAAGCAAGGCATTGGCCTTCCCGGGCACCACATTCTGTTCATGGATCAATACCGGTCGTCCCATCAAGGCACCTGCCATGACCACAGGAAAAGCCCCGTAGCTGCCAAAGCCGATGATCTTATCAGGGACACTTTGGCGAATGACACTAAAAGAACGGAACACCGCTTGGGACATGATGCTGCCAAAATTCAGCCACCCTGAAAATGAGCGGTCATCCAGGCCTTTGGCCGTGAGCGGAAAAACTGAAAAACCCAGGACCTTGATCTTGTCTTCAGCCTTTCCCAATACACCGGCAAAGCTGACTTGGTGGCCCCTTACCCTCAAGGCCTTGGCTGTTTCAATGGCCGGAAAAATGTGCCCACCCGTTCCTCCGGTGGCGACGAGAATTTTCATTAGTAATCCTGAATTTTTGAAACATTCAACAGCAAGGCAATGGCCATTAAATGGAAAACCAGGGCCGACCCCCCGTAACTGATAAACGGCAAAGGCAGACCCTTGGTAGGAAAGGCACCGATGCTCACCCCTACATTGACCACCGCCTGAAGCCCTAACATCATGACGATGCCCATGCCTAAAAAATACCCAAAAGTGTGGTTGGTTTGCCGGACAATACGCGTGCCTTGCCAAATAAAAAGACCAAAAAGCATTATAATACTCAATGTCCCGACCAAACCCAACTCCTCACCGATGATGGACAGGATAAAATCCGTATGTGCCGCCGGTAAATAAAAAAGTTTTTGCTGGCTGTGCCCAAGACCGACCCCCCAAATGCCGCCCGATCCCAGCGCAATTTGTGATTGGGTCAATTGAAAACCAATGCCCTGGCTGTCTTGCCAGGGGTCCAAGAATGCAATGATCCGTGCCATGCGATATGGCTCTTTGGCAATCAAATAAACTAGCAAAGGGACCGCGGAACAAAAAATCAGCGCCAGATGCCACAACCTGGCACCCCCCAAGAATAACATGGTCATTGTTACCACCGCTATTTCAAGGGTGGTACCAAGGTCCGGCTGTTTAACAGTCAAGGCGCACAAGACACCCATGACCAAAAGCGGAGGTAAAAACCCTCGCCGGAAATTCTTGATTATTTGCTGCTTGCGGTCCAGAAAATCAGCGGTATAAATGATCATGGCCAGCTTGGCCAACTCCGAGGGTTGAAAATGAAATACACCCAGCTTAAACCACCGGCGGGCCCCGTAACTTTCGCTGCCGATATGAGGAACAAGCACCAAAAGCAACAGGACCGCGCAGATCATGACCAACATGCGGGCATGCGGCTGGAGCTGGCGATAATCCATGCGCAATACAAAAAAAGAAGCCACGAGTCCCAGGACCAAAAATAACATGTGACGTTTAAGATAATACAGGCTGTCCCCATAGGTCTGCATCGCATTGACACAACTGGCAGAATAAATCATCACAATGCCAATGCAAATGAGGGTCAAAATGGTGATCGTTAAATTGACGCGTTCCTGGCGCATAATATTACTATTTCAAACTATTAACAATTTCCTTAAATGCCCGTCCCCGATGCTCATAATCTTTAAACATATCAAAACTGGCACACATGGGAGAAAGCAGGACAGATTCACCTGATTGCGCGATTTTGCTTGCCGCCTTGACTGCTTCTTCCAAAGAAGAAAAAGTGTCCACTTCAACCACATCTTCAAAAGTTGTCCTCATGATCTCACGTGCCTGGCCGATGGCAAGCATATGTTTTACTTTTTGGGCCACTAAAGATTTTAAAGGCGAGTAATCCAAATGCTTGTCCAATCCTCCGCAAATCATCACCATGGGCTTAACGGCGCGCTCCAAGGCCCATCGGCCGGCCTCCACCGTCGTTGACTTTGAATCATTGATAAAATTTACCCCCCGCAAATCACGCACGAACTCAAGCCGGTGTTCCACCCCTGTAAATTCTGAAAACACTTTTAAACAAATATCTTCGCTGATACCCAGGGCATGGGCCGTTTGCATCGCTGCCAGATAATTGGGATTGTCCACTAAATACCCCTCCCCCTTGAGGGGGGAGGATAGGTGGGGGTGTCCAACTGACGCTAAATTAAAAAAAAGCACCTTGGCTTTCAATTGCCCTGCCATCTTCCTGTGCTGAATATCTAAAGAATTAAGCACCGCAAAATCATTTTCATCCTGGTTCATGAAAATCCTGCACTTGGCCTGAAAATATTCCTCCAGGTCTTTATGCCTGTCCAAATGGTTCTGGCTGAAATTCGTCCATACCGCCACCTGCGGCTTAAAATGAATAGTGCTCTCCAATTGAAAAGAACTGACCTCCAAGACCACCGTGTCCGTCGGCTTTAAATCAAGGACGTGCTTGGAAAACGGGCTGCCGATGTTACCGCACAAACATACTGTACGGCCAGATTTTTTAATGACTTCCGCGATCACGGTTGAAGTCGTGGTTTTTCCGTTGCTGCCGGTCACAGCAACCACCGGGCAAGCGCATAAACGAAATGCAAACTCCACCTCTCCCATGACTTCAATGCCGCGTTCTTGGGCCCATTGAGCCGGTAAAGC
>CAYZLU010000349.1:0-2843 GCA_964479285.1 uncultured Planctomycetales bacterium
AAGTCTGGCACGGCTTAAAATGATCCCATCGATAATGGATGCGTGGTTAAATTTATCACTGAGCACGACACAGTGGCGGTCCATCAGCGCTTGGATGATCCCTGTATTGGCCATATACCCACTGGAAAAAAGGAGGGCAGCTTCGGTTTTCTTAAAAAATGCCAGGTCTTTCTCTAATTGTTCATGCGGGACCATGTTGCCGCAAACTAACCTCGAGGCCCCGCTGCCAAAACCATACCCTTCCATCGCCTCAATCGCTGCCTTCTTGATGCGAACATCATTGGCCAGGCCCAAATAATCATTAGAGGAAAAATTCAATACACGTTTGTTCTCCACTATGATTTCCCTGCCTTGGGGGGAATGGAGTGTTTTCAAAGACCGGGACAATCCCAACCCGTCTAATTCCTGCAATTCATCTTGTAAATAATCCATGTTCATCGCAATAAAAAAACATCTCCCGCTGATTTCTTGACGATAAGGCCATTATCTTTGCGGATCAAAAGGGCGCCGTCTTGGTCAAGGTCTATGGCTTCGCCTTCAATGGATCCGCTGGCATCTGTTATCCTTACCCGTTTATTAAGGGTGGCACTTCGTTTTTTCCATTCTTCCATGATCCCGCCAAACTCACGATGTAAAATTTTCACATACCCCTTCTCGAGGGAGCGTAAAATGGCCTGAAAGACTTCGTTCCTATTAAAGGCTTGCCCTGCCGCAACTTTTAAAGATGCGGCTCCTGGGGTCAATTGACTCAATGAGGAATTAACATTAAGGCCTATCCCAACGACGATGAATTTGACTTGATCTGATTCCGCACGAAGCTCTGTCAAAATACCTGCCAGCTTTAGACCCTCCCAAAGAATATCATTGGGCCATTTGATTGAAGGTTTAAGTCCGCTTATGTCTTCGATCGCTTCTGCCATAGCCACTGCTGACATCAATGTTAGTTGTGCCAACTGATTAAGCGGTATACATGGCCTCAATACCAAAGAAAAATACAATCCTTTGGATTTAGGTGACGTCCATACACGCCCCAGACGACCTCGGCCTTTGGATTGGGCTTCCGCGCAAATGACCGTGCCCTCAGGGCAGCCCTCATTGCCTAATCGGAAAGCCTCGTCCATAGTCGATGTGACAGTATCCAGAACAATGATTTTGCTGCCGATGATCTTGGTATTAAGGCCAGTCCGGATTTCATATCCCAGGAGTTTATCAGGACATGTCACCAATTGGTACCCTAAATGCGGTACAGCGGCGATCTCATAGCCCTGGGCGCGCAACTCCTGCATGTGCTTCCAGATGGCGGCCCGGGACATCTTCAGCCGCTGGCTCATCTCCTCACCGGAAATATACCCATCGCTTTCCTTCAAGAATTGTATGATGCGCTCTTGCATTTTAATTTCAATTGCTCCAGAAAATACGTAATATCTTGTTCCGTGGTCCATCGCCCTACGGTCACCCGTAATGAACCTAATGCCATGGGGTCTGTCAAACCTATGGCTTTGAGCACATGCGAAGGCTCCAGGCGTCCCCAGGTGCAAGCTGACCCCATGGACACCGCCACTCCTGCCAAGTCTAAAGCAGTGACGAGGTCCTCACCTTTAATGTCCGAAAAGTAAAAATGGGCATTATTAGGCAAACGCTTTTCACGATGCCCGTTAAGAACGGCTGACGGGATGTCCTTTAGAACGACATCGATGATCCTGTCCCGAAGAACAACTTCCCTTTGTGCTTCGTCAAAAGAGTGCGCCTGGCAAAGCTTGACAGCCTCGCCTAAACCGATGATCCCTGTGGCATTGTGCGTGCCTGCCCGGCGCCCGCGCTCCTGGTCCCCGCCTAAAATAATCGAGAGACATTCAATGCCTTGACGGACATATAAAGCACCCACCCCTTGAGGCCCATAAAATTTATGCGCCGAAAGAGACAAGAAATCACAACTGATGTTTTTGACATTTACCGGTATATGCCCGACGGTTTGGGTGGCATCCACTAAAAAATAAATACCCTGCTCGCGGCACAACCGCCCTACTTCTTCAACCGGCTGTAAGGTGCCAATCTCGTTGTTGGCATGCATTAGGCATACGAGGATGGTGTCTGGCCTTATGGCGGATTTTATATCATTAAAGGCAACGATACCATCGGACCCCGGTTTAATAAAACTCACCTGAAAACCATTTTGCTCTAATTGATGCAGGGGTTCTAACACTGAATGATGCTCGATGGCAGAGGTAATAATATGTTTGCCCCTGCTATTTAAGGCCCTGGTTGTTGAAAAAATAGCGTGGTTGTTGGACTCCGTGGCCCCACTGGTAAAAATGATTTCCGCTGGAGAGGCGCCTATAAAGCCAGCCAACAGCCCGCGGGCGTCTTCAACAGCTTTACGGCTATGCCGCCCTTTTTGGTGCGGGCTCGAAGCATTGCCGCTTTGCTCAAAAAAATAAGGACGCATGGCCTCGAGCACACGGGGGTCGCAAGGGGTACTGGAAGCATGATCTAAATAAATGCAAGGCATAAGATCATAATAGCCAACACTGGAAGGATTGTCAACGGGGATGGTAGTTATGGTTTACAATAAAAATGCCAAGGGAGGCCTACCGCTCTCTGCGGCGACTAACTAGGAGTGTCCGGCATGAGGACCAGGCAGGTTATCGGATTTGCGAACAGCTGTGAGTGTCCGGTTTGAGGACCAATAGTATAAACACGGAGTTTTCAACTCCCTATTCTAAATATTAAATTTTTAAATGCCAAGGGAGGCCTACCGCTCTCTGCGGTAGGCAGGTTATCAAATTTTCAATAGTATAAACACGGAGTTTTCAACTCCCTATTCTAAATATTAAATTTTTAAA
>CAYZLU010000350.1:0-2996 GCA_964479285.1 uncultured Planctomycetales bacterium
CCTTCTGAACCGCAACGGCCTTGGATAAGTTTTAAATCCGGTAAAACAGGCGCAGGAGAAGCCTCTTTTTTATCATTCAAGGTTATCAAAAGCCGCGCCGTCTCGATGGTAGCTGCTAACTGGATGGTGATGGCCCGAAAGACCTGGATATCCTCCGTGGAAAAATAGTCCTTCTTTTCGCTTTGAATGACCATGACACCGATTTCAACACTGCCTCTAAAAATCGGGACTGCCAGGAATGATTCAAATCTTTCTTCGCCAATCCCTTGGAAAAAACGGAAGTTAGGGTTGTTCTTGGCCTGCCCCTCGCAAATGGGGCGTCTTTCTTTTAAAGCCAACCCTGTTAAACCCTCTCCGATCTTCATCCTGACCTTATTGACGGAACCAGGATTAAGACCCTTGGTGGCTTTCAGCACGAGTTCATGCTGATCAGCATAGTAAAGGTAAATGGAACAGACTTCACATTCCATATGACGCGTGACCATGGCGGTGATTTTCTGCAGAAACTCTTCAAGGCTTAGGGCATCATGAAAAAGGGCAGTGATTTCTCCCACGTCACAAATAAGCTTGGTATGGTCGCGCTTGATGAACATTTGAAGGGTATGGTTAGATTAAAAAAATCGGGAAGCAGGGATTCGAACCCTGGACCTCTTGCTCCCAAAGCAAGCGCGCTAGCCAACTGCGCTACTCCCCGTGAAAGACCGATGAAAGCCGTTTAGTATAACACGCCTTATCGTTGAAATCAAAAATAACCGGTGTATAATAAAAAAACATATGAATTATAAAAAGGCCATCCTAGTCCTTTGCACTGTCTTATTTTTCCTGACCGCCCTGACTTTTTACCTAAACCGCGTCATATTTCCCCGGTTGATCAAAAGAATCGCCATTGAACGTATTGAAGAGGCCATTAAACGAAAGGTAGAAATTGGCTCCATCCACTTAAACTGGTTTAAAGGGTTTATTATCGATAGAATCAAGATTTATGAAAAAGCCCCCAATGATGCTGTTTTTGCCCAGGCTGACCAGGTGTCTTTTGGCATCCTTTTCTTTCCTGGATTCAAGCACCACAGGATCACCATTCCCTTTATAAACGTGCAGTCTCCTTCCGTTCATTTAATACGCACCGCGGAAAATACGTGGAACTTTACTGATATATACACTTCCTCAACGGCAGTACGGCCTACAGCAACCACGGCCCTGACAACTCCCGCAAAAACAGAAAAACCTCCGGCTTTCGAGATCGCCTGGGGAGGCATTACTATCAACGATGGAAAATTCCTGATTGACGATGTGTCCACCCCGCACAAATGGAGCGAATACTTTGACAATATCAATCTGAAGCTTTCCCTATCCTATAAAGGGATCAACTATAATTTTACGGCGGACATTCCTGGAAAAAAAGGATTTGTGGGGGCAACTGTTTATTATCAACCCGGTTCAAGAAACACCCAGGCCCAAATCCATCTTAAGAACATCAACACCGCCTCCTATTTGTCCTTGGTCAACATCCCTGACATCCATGTAGACAGAGGGACCATTAAAGAAATAAACCTGGATATCAATTACACTCAAGAAAAAACATCAGCCCAAGGTGATGTACGCATGGAGGATTTGGACATTAAGGAACATGATCAATCCTTTAAAGGGAACATCGATATCCGTAATTTAGACGCACAATACCAAAATGGGGACATTACAGCCCGGGGCCAGATCTCATTAAGCAATATGCAAACCAAGGTCCCCGGACTTTCCGCCGGGGGCAGTGTGGAGGCCCATGTGAATGATTTTGAAATGTCCCCTTATGCTACTACCTTCAATGGCTCTCTCGATGCGCAGAATATATTTGTGCGTCTAAAAGACCGTCAGGTGCAGGTCCAAGAGGTGGCCCTCGACAATATCAAGATAAGCAAAAATGAAGACGGCATTCAGTCTATTGGAAATATCATGACCAAAGGCCTTTTTGTCCAGTGGCCTGATCAAAGGCTCCAGGGAGACATTGCCCTCAAATCAGTGACCATGCACATGAAAGATGAAAATGACATTTGGCTAAAAGGTGAACTTCAGGCTGATAATTTCTCTATCAACACCGGTAATAAAAATTTTAGCAGCCGGCATGCCCTCCTTGAAGATGCCCAGCTGAACATCGTGGACCAAAAAAATATCGCATTGAACACCAGGTTGTCCCTTGATGAAATGTCCTTGGGCCTTGGCCAGGACCTTTTGACGTCTGCATCCATCAGAACAGACAAACTATTGTTCAATTTAGATGAAGGTATCATAAAAATATCCACGATAGTGGACTCTTCCCACAGCAGATTTCTCTTGGATGGCCATAAATCCATTGAAGCCTCTCCCCAGTTGGAGTTGACCCTGCAAATGCCTTTAAATGCCCCTGAACAATTGACCTACAAAGGCTCCATCACCCTTTCAGATGGCCGCTTACAAGGGTTTTCCCCTGTCCAGTCTCTGGACAATGTCGAATTGGATGCTGACTTTCAAAACGATGAAGCCACTATCAATGCGCTCTCCGTCAACGTTCTTGACACCAATCTCCGTGTTAATGGTACGGTGAAGAATTTTAAAGACCCCATGCTCAATATTGTCGCTGAGGCTGATGAATTAAACCTTGCTAGAATTAAAGACCTTGCCCCTCAACTGGTCGAACAATTGGCTTTAAGCTTTGATGGCACGAGTCTTGTCAAAATCAAATTTGAAGGACTGGCATCAAAACCCTTAGCGGGAAAAATACTGGCAGTGGCTTCTGTCAAGAATGTAAGTGTCTACAGCCATAAATTTCACCAACAGATCAAAAATATCACCGGCATCATTGAAGCTACCCCTGATTCTCTTAAATGGCGCGACACTACAGCCACCTTTCTCGGGAAGAAATACACGCTGCTTGGCAGCCTGGATGATTTCAAGGCCCCCAGAATCCTCCTTACCATCAATGGCCAGGACCTGCAGCTTAAAGCGGACCTTATCAAAAGCAACGATCT
>CAYZLU010000351.1:0-2993 GCA_964479285.1 uncultured Planctomycetales bacterium
CGCACCACTGAGCTTCTCAACCAAGCTCACGCGAAAATCATCGGTCATGTCCTGACGGGTATCGAGTATTTTGTTCCTGATTATATTTATCGATATTTATAAACACTGTCATTCCCGAATGTTTTTGTCGGGAATCCAAACACATCTTTTGATGAAATTAGAAAGGACAAACAAATGAATAAGTATTTAATCACGGGAGGGGCAGGTTTTATAGGGTCAAGCATTGCCCAGCATTTAATCAAAGAGGGGCATTTCGTGCGTGTGCTGGATAATTTTTATTCCGGCAAAGAAGAAAATTTGGATTTTACCAAAGGGTTAGGGAAGGACAAATTTGAGCTCATTCGGGGCGATATTACCGTTCCAGCAGACGGCGATAGGGCCTGCCACGGCATGGATTATGTGCTTCATCAGGCTGCTTTACGTTCTGTGCCCAAGTCTCTGGAAGATCCTTTGAGTTATAACAAAGTCAATATCGATGGGATCTTGTGCATGTTGCAGGCGGCATCCAAGCATAAAATAAAAAGGTTCGTTTTTGCCTCATCGAGTTCCATTTATGGAGATACTAATAATTTTCCGGAAAAAGAAGAACATCTGCCGCTTTTGATCTCTCCGTATGCCTTGAGCAAACTCACCGGTGAATATTATTGCCGTATTTTTTCTGAATTCTTTGGGGTTGAAACCGTGTGCCTTCGTTATTTCAATGTTTTTGGCCCTAAACAGGCCCTTGATGACGAATATGCCGTGGTTGTCCCCAAATTTATCCATTGTATTTTACATGATCAACCGCCACCAATCTTTGGGACCGGCAAACAATCACGGGATTTTACCTACATTGAGAATGTCATTTCTGCCAATATCCTGTCAGCCACTACACCCGGCATCAAACATGAGGTCTTTAATGTGGCCAACGGGAAAGATAATACGGTCCTGGAATTGGTGGATGCCTTAAACCGTATCATCGGCAAAAACATACAGCCAAAATTATTGCCTGTACGGGCGGGCGACGTGTTTAGGACAAGCGCGGACATTTCCAAGATCCAACTAAAAATTAAATACCAGCCGTTGGTCACTTTTGAAGAAGGATTAAAAAAGACGGTCGAATATTTTAAGAAAAAGTTTAACAAATAATCCTTCTAATGTTATTCCCGCGAAAGCGGGAATCTTGTAAATAAGAGCTTAGTAATGATTCAAATGCTGAGAGAAATGATTGAGTACCGCGACCTGACCATGATGCTGACCCTGCGAGATTTGCGGGTAAGGTATAAGCAGGCGGCCATGGGTTTTTTGTGGGCCGTTTTTATGCCCATCGTGGCTGTTTTTGCAGGGATCCTCATCAAGACAGCCATGTCCGTGGTCTCTCAGCACGCCCTAGACACCAAAGGGATCATTTCCATCTCGGTCAAGGTCCTTCCCTGGACTTTTTTTATCAGCTCCATACGGTTCTCAGTCCAGGCATTGGTAGGAAACAGCGCTTTAGTCACTAAAATTTATTTTCCCAGGGCTGTCCTGGTTTTGTCCTCTGTTCTGGCCTGTCTTTTTGATTTTGGTGTTGCGCTGATCGTACTTGTCATGCTTTTGATTGTTTTTAAAGTGGGGGTGAGCATTTATTTGTTATGGCTTCCGCTCCTTTTGGTCTTGCTCGTCCTTTATACCTTTGGTTTGGGATTGCTTCTTTCTGCGGCCAATCTTTTTTACAGGGACATTAAATACGTGGTGGAAATCCTTTTGATGTTTGGTATTTTCTTTACGCCTGTATTTTATAGTGCAGAGTCCTTCGGCAGGTTGAAGGTCATGATGCTTTTAAATCCTTTGGGAAGCATCCTTGAGGAGATGGACAAGGCCGTGGTCTTGCACCAGGCACCGGATATTTTCTGGATGGGCTATGCGGTGGTGACTTCGATAGCCGTTTTTATGATGGGTATGGTTATTTTTCACAAAAGTGAACCCTATTTTGCGGAAAACATTTAATTAATGAAATACGCGCTCGAATTTAATAATGTATGGAAAAAATTCAGAAAAGGAGAGAAAATTAATTCTCTCCGTGATGCTATTCCGCGTCTATTCACCCGTGAAGACAAGAATATTACTTTGCAGGACCATGAGTTTTGGGCCGTTAAAGACATCAGTTTTAATATTGAAAAGGGTGATGTGGTCGGCATTATGGGGCCCAACGGTGCCGGTAAAAGCACCGTGCTGAAACTTTTATCAAGGATCATTGTTCCCAATAAGGGCAGCATGAAGATCAATGGGCGCCTTTCAGCGCTCATTGAAGTGACCGCTGGTTTTCATCCGGAATTGACTGGCCGTGAGAATGTTTATCTCAATGCGACCATCCTGGGGATGCGTAAAAGAGAAATCGATGATAAATTCGAGGAAATCGTGGAATTTTCAGGGGTCAAGGAATTTATCGATACACCTGTAAAGCGTTATTCTTCCGGCATGTATTCCCGTCTGGGATTCTCTGTTGCGGCCCATATGAGGCCTGATATCCTGCTGGTTGATGAAGTCCTGTCGGTTGGGGACATGGCCTTTCAGGCCAAATGCGCCCAAAAGATCCGTGAACTCCTTTCTTCAGGGGCGACCATTGTGCTGGTTTCCCATCAACTCGATATGATCCAAAGTTTGTGCAAAAGGGTGATCCTGCTGCAAAATGGCGAAGTCCTGAAAGACGGTCCAACAGACCAAATGATCCCCCATTACCAGAACATCATTTATAAAAGAAGGGAAGATGAACTCAGAAAGAAGATGCAAATCATGGATGACCGGGTGAAGGTTGATACCCGTTCCTTGATGGACATTGTTCATGTTGAGCTCAAACAATCTTTTGGGCTTGGAGAGGAAATCAAAATTACTTTAGATTACGAGGCCAGGGAGAAAATTGACAACCCTATTTTTAGTTTTGGAATAATCCGGGCTGATGGCGTTCTCTGTTGTTTTTCTCGTACTGACAGATCAGGCATCAAGACAGGCATGGTCCATGGAAAAGGAAGGTT
>CAYZLU010000352.1:0-2984 GCA_964479285.1 uncultured Planctomycetales bacterium
ATGCAACATCCGGCATAAATTATAGCTATAGGGAAGATTAAAAAGAACCCCACCGTAGAAATCAGGCCAAACAACATAGCAAACAATGTAGGAAACAAAACAAACCCTGCGCCGACAGATGAGGTGGACATCTTGAAGGATGATTTATTCCCGCGAAAGCTGGAATTTGAATCACTTGAAAATGGTGCTTGTTGGGTCAGATGACCAGGAATATTTGCCGTAGGTGCAGTAATAACCGTATTATTTGTTACTACCTGTATCGGTTGGACAGCAGGGGGGACTTCTTGATTAATTGCCGTTGGTGTAACAGCGGCCTGGGCAGAGAATGGACTCATGCCTCCGATTCCAAACGCCACGACATGATAATAGTACGTGGTGCCGTTATTCACCGACTTGTCTGTATAGGTCGTTGTAGATCCTCCCGGGACAGAGGTGGCTTTTAATGAAATCGAAAAATGAAAGCCGCTGGCGGTGTCCCTGTAAATCACATATGACTCTGCGCCCAAACTGGAGGCCCAATATAATTTCACTTCTCCATCACCTGCTGCTGCGGTTAAAAACAAAGGTGTTATTGGCGGTGGTATAGGCAGGTGAACTTTGATGTCTCTAGTGGCTGGACCAGTACCTGCAGCGTTGAGCGCAAGGACGTTATAATAGTAGGTAGTGTCATCGATACCTGTTTTGTCTATATATGTTGTTGTAAATCCGCCTGAAACTGGAAATGTCATTGAATACGGGCCACCGTTAACAGTGCTTCTTTCCACCATGTAGGACGTCGCTCCTGCGCTGGCTTCCCAACGCAAATATACCCATCCATGTCGAACGACCCAGGCATGCAGGTGCAAGGGTGCTTCTGGAGGTGAAATTTGATCTGAGGGGGGTTGTTGCGCGGGAGCAGAGGTTTGTATGCCTTCCTGACCAGGTATAATGCTGATCTGATCGGAAACTGGACTACTGCCGCCGGCCCCTAAGGCCGCCACCCTATAATAGTACGTGATGCCATTAGTGACTGACCTGTCTGTGTAGTTTGTAACCCCGGCGGGAACTGAGAATCCGGGTGAAAAATGAGAGCCACTATTATGTCTGAAAATAGTGTACGATCTTGCTCCTTCGCTTGGGCTCCAGGACAAATTAACTTGGGCCTCACCAGATTCAGCAGTCAAGGAAGAAGGTGTCTCTGGAGGCGGCAGGGGTGTCACGCTGATCTCTTCAGTGGTCGGGCTAGTGCCTGCTGTATTAATCGCCGCGACAACATAATAGTACGTGGTATTATATACCACAGACTTGTCGATATAATACATCATCTTTGTTTGCGGCATTGCTAAAACCGGAAATATGGTCGAATACGGGCCGCCGCTAAAAGCGCTTCTTTCCACTATATAGGACGTTGCTCCCAGGCTGGATTTCCAGTGCAAATATACCCATCCGTGATTAACAAAAGAACGCAGGTGTGAGGGAGATTCCGGCGGAGAAATTTGGTCCCCTTGAGGGTTTGACATGTCTTGCGCAAAAGCGCCTGTCAAAGTACAAAAGAACTTTGCTAATAGAAGCAGTGTTACGACTTTATTTTTCATTTTTTTTCAAATTTAAGGAGAAATGAATTTCTAACCACTCATCTTAAAATATTATATGACACTTATATGCCAAACTCTAAAGAAATATTGACAAAAATCAACACAAAATCCTGGATTCGTGAAATCATTCCCGATGCTGATTATTCAGCGGGAGTGAAAAAGGCATTGCCTTGCGAGGGAATGACTAGATTTCCCAAAAACCAGCCTGCGTTAACTGTTTTTTGAATAATGAGTTTGACAAAACAATCCGCGCAGAAATATTCACCCGGGCATTTTTCATCAACTCCGTTTCCTGCAGTAGAATCATAAAGCGGGTCTTCATTAACGAGTTGTGGTGAAAAGCAGGAAATCTTGGCCTCCTGGCTGCAAGCGCTGCAGGTCTGGTCAATGGGGAGTTTACGTTGAATCGCTGCGATAAATGCACCGGAATATTCCATTCCAGGCATTTTTTCAAACCGGTAAAGATGATATGCCGGATATTTTTTCATGGGCCACACCGCCACAATTTTTCCCTTGTAGTTCTTTAAGTGCTCCGGCAAGATCGCTGCCAAACAGGTTGGGCACAACTGCTGCTCATTTTTTTCTCCAGCAGGAGGGGCCTCAAATTCACAAAGACAAAGTTGTCCTTTGTCGACATGCTGAGAACAGCATGCGCAAGCCAGTTCTTTTTTGAAAATATCGAATAGACCCATGCGACTCCCTCTGGTTTAAAATTTAATATCCACGTCTTTCTTGAATTCTTGATCTACTTTAAACAGGTCTTTTCGTGGGTAATTCAAGATAGTGCCAATGAACACATAAGGAATTTGACCCAACCTGATATTGTACGTATTAACCGAATCGTTATAAAATTCTCTCCTGTCCCGTATTTGGTTTTCTAGATCACTGACCCTATTTTGAAACTGTATAAAATTTTCGTCTGCTTTGAGCTGAGGATAATTTTCGGCAACGGCAAAAATAGATTTTAATGCTCCTGTCATCATATTATCTGCATTTGCTTTATCTTGGACGCTGTTGGCACCCATAAAAGCTGTTCTTGCCTGGGTCACCTGGGTGAGCACCCCTTTCTCAAAATCCATATATCCCTTTACCGAATCCATTAATTTAATCAATTCGTCATGCCGTTGCTGTAATAAAAGGTCTATATTGTTCCAGGCTTTATCAATATTGTTTTTCAACATGACTAAATTATTATAGATGGATATTAAATATCCCAATACAACGACCCCTATGAACAACCCCACGAGACCCAATAGTGTCATGTTTTTTTCTCCAATTAAATGGTTTTAAAAGTTAAATGTCCACGCATTAAGAACAAAAATTCCCATACCAATATAAAAAGACAGATGGCGAAGCTCTTTATCATTTTAGATTTTAATGAATCAACTTCTTCCTTTTTACTTGTATTGG
>CAYZLU010000353.1:0-2973 GCA_964479285.1 uncultured Planctomycetales bacterium
TTAAAAGACCGATGCCCCATAAAGACAACCGTATCGCCATCATTATTTGCCTGGTTTTCTTTGTAATCTGGTTTTGTTTGCTGGAATACAAGTATTTTAATCTGGGTTATTATGATTGGGACCTGGCTTTTTTCAGCCAGGCCTGCTGGCAGCTGCTTCATGCTTCCCAGTTCACGTCCATCACCGGGATCAATTATTTTGGAGACCATTCCTATTTTATAACATTATTGACCTTGCCTTTTTTTGCCCTATTCCCGCACCCTTTGACCTTAATTTTATTAAAGTTGTCAGCTTTCATCATTGCTGCTTATCTGTTTTATAGAATCGCTTATGAATCATTAGGGCAGTCCGCTGCGTTGGCCTTGATGGTTTTATATATCCTATTTCCAGCCAATATTTTTTCCATGCTTTATGAGTTTAATCCCGAATGTTTTGCGCCGCCGGCATTATTCTGGATGTTTATGGCATTTCAAAAGAAGCAATGGAGGTCTTTTTTTATCGCTTCCATTTTATTGATGCTAATCAAAGAAAATATGCCGTTGCTTGTATGCGCGTTTGGTTTATGGGGGCTCTTTCATAAGGGCTGCCCGCCCAAAATAGCCTGGGGCAGTTTTTTTTTAGGAGCAGCGGTCTTTTATGTCCTGGTCATTGATGTGGTCCCGTATTTCCGCCACCTGTCCCACCATGCTTTTGTTGTGCGTTATGCGTATTTAGGCCATAGTGTCGGAAGCATCATCTTCAACCTGTTCACTCAACCGCAAAGGGTTGGAAAAGTAGTTTTTCTTGGTTTTCATGATGGGTATATTCAATCATTGTTCGGCCCATTACTTGTGCCTGCTTTATTTAGCTGGCAGATATTGCTGTTAATGTCTCCTGTTTTATTGCAACATTTACTTTCGAATGGAATGTCAGAACACAGCATTTATTACCATTACGGGGCAACGATGGCCCCTTTCATTTTTTTAGCTACAATGCGTACATTATGTTTTTGTTCTCAGAGGGCCAATCGGAAAGTTTCCAATTCCCTTTTGTTGCTGTTGATAGCCGCTTCGGCCATTAATTTATATGGTTATAAAGATGCTTTTGTTTTAAGGCTTAATTATCACCACGATCGTTTGAGCGCTGCACGTTGGGCCCTTGTTGATGCTGTTCCTCCTCAACAGGGGGTGATAACCACTTTTGATTTCTTGGCACCGTTATCTTTGCGGGAGCATGTATATACTTTTCATAAGGTCTATGATGATTCTTACCAAAACCCGGAAGCAATTAAATCCAGTGAATTAAACACAGGTGGGCCTTTTGTATTGCCGGATCAAGTACGGTATGCGTTGATTGATTTTAAAGATGCGTGGATTATCGTTGACCTGCAAAAGGACCGCCGGGTAACTTCAGAAAGGATACAAGCGTTCCTGCGGAAAAGCAACTGGACTGAAATGATGAGTTATGGCAGTATCGTACTTCTGAAGCGATGATAACAATTTGAAATTATTCCCTACCAATGACGTTCCATGGCTTGGGCCAATTTTTCTGCCTTAACGTGGATTTTTTCGGGTGTCCGGCCAAAGCAGGTCCCCAACGCTTCATAAATAGCTATTTGATGGGTGTCAACGAAACGCTGTTTGATCGCTTCCTTGGTTTCTATGTAACGGATCATCCCATTGCTTATCCCAGAAACGGTCACACCTGAAATGCCTTGATTCAAGAGTATGAAAGCAGCGGCACCGACTTCTTTGCCAAAATTAACATCATAAGCGCTGGAATGCCCGCACCTCACCAAATGCCCGGGGGCAACTGCGCGTACTTCAGGGATTTCATTGATGCCTTTGACATACATGCCGGTTTTTTTCATCAATTCTTTGATTGATGTGTCTGCTTTAAGGTGTTTGCTTAATTGCTGGCAGACATAATCACCGGCCCCAGCCAAACGCAGGTGACCAAAGGCGTCCGCTGGCGCGTTTTCATCCACGATATCAGCACCTGAAGCATTTTTAATGCCTTCAGCCACGACGATTAAATATGTGCCTGAACGCACATCAGAGTGCATGATGCGCGAAAAATAGCGTTCTTTCATGTGCTTATAAAGGATTTCAAAATCACAGGGGATTTCGGGAATGATGATGGCGTCCGCGTCAGCCGCGACACCGCCACGGAAGGCGGTATGGCCAACATAACGGCCGAAGACTTCTAAAACCAGGATGCGCCGATGGGTCGTAGCTGTTGTTTTTAAATCCTCAATAAAGCCTGCAATGCGGTTGATGCTGGAATCAGCCCCAACAGAGTATGTTTGCAGGTCCATGTCCATGGTCTTGGGGGCATGGACGCATTTAATGCCATGTTCGGTCAAGTCAACCAGTACGCTCCCAGAATCATCCCCACCGGAGATGATCAGGCCATCGAGTTTGAATTTTTCCATTCCTTTTTTGATGCGTTTGTATTTTTCAACATCATCTATTTTTTTGATCTTGACGCGGGAATGACCTGCCTCGGAACCTGCTACGTTGGCATTGATTCGGTCCAAACGTTCAGGAGTCAGTTCTGTAAGTTTATCGAAATCCGTCAGGTTATATAGCCCTGCGTAACCGCTGGGGATGATAAAGCAGGTGGCGCCATGGGAAAGGGCCATGTAAGCAGCCCCTTTGATAACACCGTTTAGCCCGCCGCAATCACCACCAGAAGTAATAATACCAATACGTTTCATTTTATGATCCTTTTTTCATGGATGTCGAACCCACGTTAATTTAAATGGAGCCATAAGTTACCATAAAAGGCCATGGAAATCAATTGTGAATGTGCTGTTTAGCTTTTTTGTGCCAATGCCAGCATGTCCTGGGCATGGGAAATGGAGATTTTGGTGGTATTGGCGCCGCTCATCATCTGGGCAATTTCTTCGACGCGGTTTTTTCCTTCCATCAATAGGACATCCGTGGTGGCACGTCCAGCCTTGACTGATTTACACACTTTAAAATGACGGTC
>CAYZLU010000354.1:0-2958 GCA_964479285.1 uncultured Planctomycetales bacterium
ATACCTGGAATGATATTACAGGTGATTTGCCTGATGGGGCTGGTGCCTCATCGATCGCTTTTGATCCGCAGGAACACTACCTATATATTTCCCGCTATGCCGGTTCAGTCTACAAAATGGGTCTTTGAGGGGCATAAATTGACCTGCTCTGGGGTAATTGTATGTTTAAAAAAATAAATATCGCCAATATCTTGATGGATAACGTTACCATGCTGGAAACCCTTGATGCAATTGAAGGTTTTGTTGTCAGGGGTACGCCTTGCTATGTGACCAATCCCAATGTGGATATTGTCATTCGTTATAACCGTGATGCTGAGTTTGCGGATTATTATAAAGGAGGCGCTTTGTGTGTCGCAGATGGCATGCCTATTTTATGGGCGGCAAAATTTTTGGGGACCCCTTTAAAAGAGAAAATATCAGGTTCAGATTTAGTACCCCGTGTCTGTGAACTTGCCAACATAAAAGGGTATAAGCTTTTTTTTCTAGGTGGTCGTCCTGGTGCAGCACAGGCAGCAGAAGAAAAGTTGCGTAAAACCTTGCTTCATCTAAAAGTGGTTGGGGCCTATGCACCTCCGTTGGGATTTGAAAAAGATGGAACCGAGCTTAAAAAGATCGCTGCAATGGTCAAAGAAGCCAAGCCTGATATTTTATTTGTGGGATTGGGGGCTCCTAAACAGGAGCGCTGGATCAAACAATATCACCAGGAGCTTGGTGTTCCTGTGTCCATGGGGGTCGGGGTCACATTTGAATTTATCGCCGGGATTGTGAAACGTGCACCTAAATGGATGCAAAAAACCGGATTAGAATGGTTTTGGCGTTTATGCATGGAGCCGGGACGTTTATGGAAAAGATATTTGATCGATGATATGCAATTCTTTGGTTTAATTTTGAAGCAAAGAATAAAGGGGAATAAATGAGAATATCAGTGTTAGAAAGATTGCTCCGTAGCCTTCTGCTCCCATTGGTCGTAGTTTTTTTGTTTTTGTCTGAGGCATGCGCTTCAGGTGAACATTGGGACTTTGCCGGCTGGTATGGCGGGGGGTGTTTTCCCAATATTGCTTTTGATCCAAAGAACAAAGACAGGGTGTATTTGACGTCCGACGTCGCGGGCATTTGGAGGAGTGATGATTTAGGTGAACATTGGAATTTTATCACCAAGGGCCTTGGGGCCTTGACTGTCGCCCAAGTGGCCATTGCCCCGTCTGATCCCAATAGGCTTTACGCGGCCACCAATGGGGGGATTTATGTCTCTACCAATGCCGGCGCCTCTTGGGCTGCTGCAGACTCTGCTGGTAATAAGATTTCTTTTGTCCGTCCGCAAAATTACCGTCCCATAACCATTGATCCTCAAAATCCTGATAAGATCTGTGTAGGCACGGCCAAGGGAGGTGTTTTTTGTTCCGATAGTGCCGGTAATCAATGGAAAGACATTGACCCCGGCGGCCGATTTTTTTCCGACCAAGCTCCTGTTTCAGCTCTTAGTTTTGAAGGGCCTGATCAGCTCATAGTGGCGTCTTCCAAAGGTTTAAGCCGTTGTTTGCTTAATGGGGGCACTTGTCAGGGGATGAGCAACGGCCCTGCCAATGTTTCTGATTTTTTATTTTCTAAGAAATTTTCCAAGACCTTATATGTTGCCGGTGACAATAAGCTATGGATTTCGAGGGATGATGGCGCCACATGGGGCCAGTCCCGGCCCATTCCAGTAGGAGAAATATACCGGATTGCCCTGGATGAGAGCGGGAGTGCTCCTGTCATCCATGTCATATGGGGCCAGAATTGGAAGGGTGGTGTCCTCTTGACCACGGATGAAGGAAAGACATGGGAGAGTCAGGACAATCTAAGCGTTGATACGGTCTCTGACCCGACGAGATCTTGGGTCATGAAAGGTGGAAAATCAAACAGTATACAGGTAGATCCTTTTGACACGAAGGTGGTTTTTAGGACAGATTGGTGGGGTGTGTTCCGCAGCGATGACAATGGGGAAAGTTGGCACGAAAAAATCGTCGGGGCACCCAACACGGTGGCCTCCCAGGTCGTTGTAGCCCCTAACGGGGACATTTACGTGGCCAGCATGGACAATGGTCTCTTGCGCAGCCATGATGGAGGGAAAACTTATGAATGTTTGTTTCCTAAAACATACAATGATAAGACCGCTGGGCACGTATGGCGGGTCGCGGTACTTGGAAATACCATCATCGGGACTTCATCCCCCTGGAACCATAATATCAACCAAGTGATTTTAAGCACAGATGGGGGAAATACATTTAGTTTGGTCTTTCAAGGTTTGCCGGACACAAGGCCTGCCGTAAATACGATGTGGGGTCAAGGGTTTCCGCGCGCTTTGGCGGTAGACCCCGTGAATTCTAATAATATTTATTTAGGAATGGATGGTGATGACGGGGGCGGCCTATTTGTTTCAAGAGACAAAGGGGCCAGCTGGCAGCACTCGGAAGGCCAGCCTGGGGCGTTACGGATCTATCACGCGCTTGCTATTGATCCGACAGACCCAAAACGTATTTTTTGGGGTGGGGCCAATCAAGCAGGGGGATTGTATGTGTCGGAGGATGGGGGAAAGACTTTTCAGTATACCCTTAAGCAGACCCAATGGCCTTTTGATATGGCGGTTGCTTCCGATGGAAGCGCCATCTACGTTGCGGGTGACAGTGCCGGGGCAAAATTATTTGCTTCAACTGACCATGGTTATAGTTGGCTAAAGGCAGGAGATTTTGGCAAAGGGACGCTGGGGGCGGTGGCTGTAGATCCGTTAAACTCCAAACGCGTGGTGGTAAGTACTGTCAGTTGGGGCAACGCGGCCCCTTGCAAGATTTTCATGAGCAATGACAGCGGCAAGACTTGGGATAATATAACAGGTGACCTGCCTGACGGGGCCGGGGCCTCGTCCATTGCCTTTGACCCCAAAGACCAATACCTCTACATCTCCCGCTATGCCGGTTCAGT
>CAYZLU010000355.1:0-2939 GCA_964479285.1 uncultured Planctomycetales bacterium
TATCATTGACCAGATCACGCGCCATGCTGACACCCTGGCAAATTGCAACAGCATCGGTGAATATTTTCTTGGGTTCAATAGCTATACTTATTTGCTTGTCTTTTATTGTTTTATCATTTTTATCTTTGGATTTGTACTTGTCCCAGGCATAGCTGCCAATTACAACCCCTTCAATAATGGCTATAATAGCTGCATCCTCTTTGCTGTGCGGGATGATTTCTACTGATTTTACTTTGTGGAGATACGTGGACAAAAAGACCTTGCGCACTTGAATGCGCAGGTCAGTCAAAGACAAGTTATCTATTTTTCCTAAACCACAAAAAAAGAAAGTCTTAGGCCCATCCAGTACAGGATAAATTTCTCCTTTTTCTAATTCTTTCTTAAAACGAACGTGTGTTTGCGTCGATGTCAAAAATACTACGCAAGCATCTTTATCGTGTTTTGTTTGAATATAAAATGAAATCACAAAAACCAACTTTCTTGATGTGTCTTTTCCATTTGGTCTGAGTCAATCACCTTTGATGATTTCAATCATCCCCGTTGTTCAATGGACATATAATCTGTTTTAGGTGCGCCAATATAAATTTGAAAAGGCCTGCCGATTTTTGTCGTGGGATCTTCGATCATTTCTTTCCAATGGGCGATCCAGCCAGGCATACGGCCTATGGCAAACATCACCGGGAACATGTTCAAGGGGATGCCGATGGCACGATAAATGATACCGCTGTAAAAATCAACATTAGGATATAGTTTGCGCGCGATAAAATATTCGTCTTTCAAGGCGGCCTCTTCCATACGCTTGGCCAAGTCAAGCAAAGGGTCATGGATGCCTAGTTTACTCAACAAATCGTCAGCGCACTTTTTGATGATTTTAGCACGCGGGTCAAAATTCTTATAAACCCGGTGGCCAAAACCCATCAAACGGAAGGAATCATTTTTGTCCTTGGCCCTGGCAAGGTATTTTTGGACATCTCCGCCATTCTTTTGGATCTCTTCGAGCATTTCAATGACCGCCTGGTTCGCCCCCCCATGCAAAGGCCCCCATAGGGCGCATATCCCTGCGGAAATGGATGCGTATAGGTTCGCATGTGAACTGCCGACCAAACGCACGGTCGACGTTGAACAATTTTGCTCATGATCAGCATGTAAAATCAAGAGCACCTGCATGGCACGCACCACTTCATCAATGATCTTATAAGGTTTCGTTGACGATTCAAACATCATGTTTAAAAAGTTAGGGACATAACTCAAATCATAGCGAGGATAAACAAATGACTGACCAATAGATTTTTTATAAGAAAATGCGCAAATGGTGCTCACCTTGGATAAAAGCTGCACTGCGATGCGGTCGATTTCTTCCTTTGTCGGGTTTTCTTTGATCAATTCAGGGTAATAGGCAGACATGGAACAAATCATAGCCGAAAGGATGGCCATGGGGTGTGAAGAAGACGGGTATGCATCAAAAAAATTGATCATGTCTTCGTGGATCGGGGAATGTTCATTAAAGGCCTCTGAAAAAGCTTTCAATTCCTTCTGGTTGGGTAATTTACCGTAAATCAAGAGATAGGAAGTTTCGACAAAGGTAGATTTTTCGGCCAATTGTTCAATAGGGATACCGCGGTAACGCAAGACCCCCTTTTCTCCATCGAGATAGGTGATAGAGCTTTTACAGGAGCCTGTATTCCCAAAACCAGGGTCCATGGTGATATAATTGGTTTGTGCGCGCAATTTACCGATATCAAACGCTTTATCCCCTTCTGTGCCGACAATGACAGGACATTCTAATACTTTTCCTTCAATATTGATTTGAACATTGTCTGCCATAGCTGTCTCCTCGTGCTGGACCCCGCCGCTTGCCCAACGGGGCAGACGGGGCATAATTAAAATAAGATTAATATTATGATATGGTTAATTCTGGTCATAAACAACTTTAACGTCCTTTTTTATATCTTCAAAAGCATCCGCTAATTTAGGATCAAAATGAGTTCCTTTCAAATTCCTGATTTCCGCCATGGTTTTTTCAAAAGTCCAAGCTTGCTTATACGGCCTGGCGGAGCTTAATGCATCAAACACATCCGCGATGGCACAAATTCGGCCGACCAAAGGAATATCTTCTCCCTTGATCCCATAAGGATAACCTGTGCCATCCCATTTTTCATGATGGGTCAAAGCAATAGTTTCTGCCATTTTTAAGAAAACAGAGTCGCTTCCAGAAAGCATCTTGGATCCCAGGGTGGTGTGTGTTTTAATGATTTCAAATTCATGAGGCTCAAGGGCTGAAGGTTTTAATAAAATAGAGTCTGGAATCGCTATTTTACCGATATCATGCAATGCGGAAGTTGTTAAAAGCAATTCCCCCTGCTCTTTCGAAAAACCGGTGGCCATCGCTAAAAGCTGGCAATACCGGCTCATGCGGTAAATATGTTTTCCTGTACCAGCATCCCTTAATTCCGCAGCAATGGCCAAACGTTGAATGACTTCCAGACGGGAGTCCCTGATTTCTTTTATGCGATCATTGACCTGTTGTTCCAGGGAGGCATTATGGTTTTTGATTTGATTATATAAAAGCCTTACCTCAATAATGTTGCGGCTTCTAAGGAGCACGTCCATGTGTTCATATGGTTTATGTAAAAAATCTTTGGCACCGCTTTGCATGGCTTTATAACGGACTGACTCTTCTTCGGCAGTCAATATCAGTAAAGGAAGATAATCATCAGGGTTAAGGATGGACAACTGGACCATGATTTCAAAGCCGTCCATAATGGGCATATTTAAATCAAGGAGGATGATATCAGGCTTGATTTCCCTGTAAAGCTCCAATGACCTGGTTGGGTCTGTGGTCGTGGTGATGTTAATAAAACCCGCATTGTTAAGTATTTTCTTGAGGATCTGGATATTGAGGATATTGTCATCAATGGCAAGTATCTTGGCCGCAAAAA
>CAYZLU010000356.1:0-2935 GCA_964479285.1 uncultured Planctomycetales bacterium
TTGTGACACTGCTTTTATCGCCGACACCTATCAGCAATACCCGTTTAGGTGTGAATGAACCCGCGGGTGGTGTATAAAGAAATGTTTCACCTAATTCACCAACAAATTCACCACGATCTCGGATGGCAGAAAGAAAGTTACCTTGCTTACTGTTAAAATCTTGCATGGCTTCAATGTATTGGTCCCCAGCAGCATTATGCTTAAATATACAGATAATTTGCAAATCAGTGGTTTGGGTTACTGGACCAATCTCTTCGATAGAAATTTGCATATTATTCGGTGCGGCAAAAGTCTTTTGAGGAGGAGCATCAGCCCTCGAGGGAATAGCCTGTATAGTCAACAAAACTAATGCCAACGCTGATAATAAAAATTTCATGAATTGTCTCCTTTTAGTGTTGTCTGTTTCATATTGTTATGAGTAATTACATTATCTGCTGTCACAAAACCAAGTGTCATTGTAACAACCAGCAATGCTCCGACCAAGTTAGGCGGCGAAGGCAAAGGGATATCAAACCATCGGCAACAAAATCCGATGATTAACCCTAAAACTATTCCAATAATAAGCATTTCCATTTAAGTAGTAGCCTTAGTATTGTCTGCACTTGGCGGCTGACCTGTAGGTCCCGCACATAAATGTTTGGTTGTATTTAATCGATGTTTTGCCATAGCATCCGCAATTAAATACCCTACTGTCATTGCCAATACTAAAAGAGCCCCTGGCAATACAGGAGGTGCCGGTATAGGCACCCCCGAGTATCGACAAAAGACTCCAATGCCAAAACCAAGGACAAGACCAATAACAATCTTTATATTCTTCATACTAAAAAGCAAAGCAATCGCAACCGTTACCCCAAAAACCGGCGTAACGATTAGTGGCTGCCTCAATACCTTTCATTAATAAATTGGCAGCATGAGAGCAACCATGTTCATGGCAATGACCACTGTGCTCATGCCGTTCGGCTAGAATTGGTACTCCTGCCGCTGCAGCCTTGCGGATATCAAGCGGCGCGCCATACCCGCCAAAAACTTTAATTGGTGACCATTCTGGCAACACTGGAAGCGGTGCTGGTGAATGTGTTGAGAACTCCTCTACTGCGTAAACAATCTTCCCACCGACAATTGTAAGCACAGATTCAATACTTTTGATTTCATTTTCTGGGACAGAAAAATAATCATCAGTTAAGGCGATCAAATCAGCAAGCTGACCTACTACAATTGCACCCTTTTTGCCGCTCTCATTTGAAAACCAGCTGCTTCCTTGTGTATAGAGAGCCAGCGCTTCCTGTCTACTTAGCAAATTTTGTTTAGTATACATTGGAACGCCGCCAACAGTTTTTCCTGTGACCATCCAATAGAGTGATACCCATGGATTATAACTGGCAACACGGGTTGCATCTGTACCGGCACCAACTGGGATCTTTAAATCCAGCATCTTACGTATGGGGGGCGTTTGTTCTGCCGCTTTTTTGCCGTATCGCTCCATGAAATACTCTCCTTGATAGGCCATTCGGTGTTGGATCGCAATGCCGCCACCTAAATTCTTGACCCGTTCAAGGTTCTTGTCAGAAATAGTTTCGCAGTGATCAAAAAACCAGTTCAGACCTTTAAATGGTATATCACGGTTAACTTCTTCAAAGACATTTAAAAAGCGGGTGATACTTTCATCATACGTGGCATGAAGACGGAAGGGCCACTTGTTAGCGGCAAGAAGAGCTACCACTCCTTTAAGTTCGGTTTCGAGTGTGCCCGGTAAATCCGGACGCGGTTCAAGAAAATCCTCAAAATCTGCTGCTGAAAAAACCAACATTTCCCCTGCACCGTTGCATCGAAAGTAGTCATCCCCTTTGCCTGGAGACGTCATCTTGATCCAACGCGCAAAATCTTCTTTCTCTTGTTTAGGCTTTTGAGTAAAAAGATTATAAGCAATGCGAAGAGTCATCTCACCGCGTTTATGTAGATCCTCTATTACCGCATAGTCTTCGGGATAATTCTGAAACCCTCCACCTGCGTCTATGATACTGGTAAGCCCCAATCGATTGAGTTCACGCATAAAATGTCGCGTTGAATTCAACTGATGTTCAGGAGGCAGTTTTGGACCTTTAGCTAAAGTAGCATAAAGAACGGTGGCATTAGGACGTGCGATTAAAAGGCCTGTAGGATTGCCGTTTTTATCACGCTGTATTTCTCCACCTGGAGGATTTGGCGTGTCCTTGGTATAACCACAAGCACGAAGAGCTGCGCCATTTAATAAAGCGCGGCAATACAAGTGCAAAATAAAAACCGGCGTATTAGGCGCGGCCGCATTGATTTCATCTAAGGTAGGCATGCGTCGTTCAGCAAATTGAAATTCACTCCAACCACCTACAACACGCACCCATTGGCCAGTTGGTGTTCGCTGTGCTTGCTCTTTAAGCATGCGTAAGGCATCACTCAAAGAAGGCACACCATCCCACCGAAGTTCCATATTGTAATTTAAACCGCCACGGATGACATGCAGATGAGAATCATTGAGACCGGGAATAACACGACGGCCTTTAAGATCAATCACCTTGGTGTTTGGACCACGCTCATAATTCTGTTCGTTATTTACCCCGACAATCCGTCCATCTTTAATAGCGACACTGGTCGCTTCCGGATGTTGGGCATCGAGTGTAGTTATCTTTCCATTAAGAAGGATAAGATCACAAGATAATTTGTCACTCATGTAATCCTCCCTTTATTTGGCGGCACCGGCTGTTTGTGGAGTCTCCTTCTTAGTCACAACTTGAGGTTTTTGGGCTGATTGCGGAGCATGATGAACCATGGTGTAAGCATATTCGACACCACAACCATAGGCGCCTGCGTGCTGTTTAAGTAAACCCATAAGATTACTATAATGTTCTTTATTTTTCCAATCACGTTGCCATTCGAGTAAAGCGGCGATTGTCGTTACCCT
>CAYZLU010000357.1:0-2934 GCA_964479285.1 uncultured Planctomycetales bacterium
GACGAGAAGACCATTTGGCAAGGGAGGTATCGTTCCATCGTAGACTTAGAGGAGCATCTTTATTATAATGGTACTAGAATCATCAAGTTTTTCCTTCACATTTCGAAAGAGGAGCAACGAAAGCGATTCTTGGAGCGCATTGATCAACCGGATAAAAACTGGAAATTAAGCCTTGCAGACATTCACGAGAGAAAATATTGGAAGCAATACATGAAGGCTTATGAAGAGTGCCTAAATGCGACAAGCACCCTACATGCGCCCTGGCACGTTGTTCCAGCTGATGATAAGGACAATGCACGGTTGATCGTTTCTCAAACTATCCTTGATGCGTTCAATGAACTTAAAATGGAATATCCCAAGGCCACCCCAAAGCATGAACAAGAATTGAAATTGATTCGAAAACAGCTTGAAAAAGAAAAATAGAAAGATATTTATATGAACGCTACACAAATGGAATTACAAACTTTGAGTATTAATACAATCCGGTTTTTAGCTGCTGATGCGGTGGAAAAAGCTAAATCCGGACATCCCGGAACGCCCATGGGCCTGGCACCCTTGGCATATGTTTTGTGGAAAATATTCCTAAAGCATAATCCCAAAAATCCCAAATGGGCTGATCGCGATCGTTTTATTCTATCTGCAGGCCATGCGTCCATGCTCCTTTATAGCCTCCTTTATCTGACGGGCTATGATTTGACATTGGAAGACATTAAACAATTCCGTCAGTGGGGCAGCCGCACCCCGGGACATCCTGAGTATGGGCATACTCCGGGAATTGAAACAACCACCGGGCCTTTGGGGCAAGGCTTTGCCAATGGGGTGGGAATGGCCATGGCTGAGCGTTATCTTGCTTCTTATTTCAACCGGGAGGGTCACCATATCGTTGATCATTACACCTATTGCATAGCCAGTGATGGAGATATGATGGAGGGGATCACTTCTGAAGCGGCTTCTTTGGCAGGCAACCTTGAGCTTGGGAAACTTATTTATTTTTATGATAACAATCACATTACTATTGAAGGTTCAACGGACCTGACTTTCTCACATGAGAATGTCAAAAAAAGATTCGAAGCTTATGGGTGGCAGGTATTGGTGGAACCTCATGGGACAGATATCGACACCATTGAGCATTTGATTAAATGTGCACAATCAGAGACGAAAAAACCCAGTTTGATCATGGTGCGCACTCATATTGGTTATGGAAGCCCTAAGCAGGACACTGCGGCAGCTCATGGCGCTCCGCTTGGCGAAGAAGATTTAAAACTTACCAAACAAAAATTAGATTGGACTCTGGAACCTTCTTTTTACGTCCCTCCGGAGGTTTTGAGTCATTTTAGGGAAGCACTAACAGTAGGGGAAAAAGCTGAGAAAGAATGGAACACGAATTTTGAAAAATATGCTAAAGAGTTTCCACAACTTGCTGTGGAATGGCACAAATTTATGGCAGGGGAGTTGTCTGATGGTTGGGACAAAGATCTTCCAGTCTTTGATCCTAAAGACGGACCCATTGCGACACGGAGTGCTTCAGGAGAAGTATTGAACGCGGTAGCTGCAAAGATACCGAATCTTTTTGGTGGCTCCGCTGATCTTGCTCCATCCACAGATACGCATTTAAAAGGGTTTGGGGATTTTCTTAAAGACAATCATAAGGGAAGGAACCTTCATTTTGGTGTCAGAGAACATGCGATGGGAGCAATTTTAAACGGTTTGACTTTGCACGGCGGCATTATCCCTTATGGAGCTACCTTTCTAATTTTTTCAGATTATATGCGTCCGCCAATTCGTTTGGCTGCTTTAATGAATATACCCACAATTTTTATTTTTACACATGATTCAATTGCTCTCGGGGAAGATGGTCCGACCCATCAGCCTGTTGAACAACTGATTGCGCTACGGGCGATTCCCAACATGACCGTGATTCGTCCTGCAGACGCCAATGAGACGCGAGAAGCGTGGGGCTATGCTCTGACTAATCGTCGCGGTCCTGTTATTTTGGTATTGACCCGTCAGAAGTTACCCATTCTTGATCAAAAGAAATATGAGTCCGCCAAGAATCTGAATAAAGGAGCCTATATATTATCCGGTTCAAAAACTCCGCCTCAAGTGATTTTAATTGCGACTGGCTCTGAAGTGTCGCTTGCCCTCGCAGCCCAAGAAAAATTAGCAGAACAAAATATCAGTTCATCGGTGGTCAGTATGCCTTGTTGGGCACTCTTTGACGCTCAACCGAAGGAATATAAAGACAAAATTTTACCTCCTTCTATAAAAGCGCGGTTATCCATTGAGGCCGCAAGTCCCAAAGGCTGGCGGGAATATGTAGGATTAGAAGGTGATATTATTGGCATCAACCGGTTTGGAGCATCCGCACCTGGGCCGGTCGTGATGGAGAAATTGGGATTTACTGTAGAAAATGTTGTCAATCATGCGCTTGCTTTAATAAGGAAGGAATAGCCTATGAAAAGAAATTCTTTAGTTGAACTTGAAAATGATGGCCAGGGAGTATGGCTTGATTATATTCGTCGGGATCTATTTTCAAGCGGTGAATTAAAACGGCTTATTAACGAAGACGGCATTACTGGGATGACAAGCAATCCCACTATTTTCGAAAAGGCCATTACCAGCAGTACTGACTACGATGCCCAGATACGCGATTTACTTGGCTCAAATCCTAATATGCCTGCAGAGATCCTATATGAAAAAATAGCAATACAGGATATTCAATCGGCTGCTGATTTTCTGTTGCCCATTTATAATCGTCTTGAAAAAGCAGACGGTTTTGTGAGTTTGGAGGTTTCTCCTTTATTGGCCCATGATACTCAAGCGACCATCACTCAAGCACGCCGTCTTTGGAAAGAAGTAGCACGGCCTAACATCATGATCAAGGTTCCCGGTACAAAAAATGGGATCCCTGCGATCACGGCGTTGATTTCTGAG